>JAHEGP010000264.1 GCA_024645065.1 Cellvibrionales bacterium
CCCAGTGGCGCATCGATGGCGAGGCTGGCGCGCTGTGGGTCGACCACAACGATGTGCAGGTGCCCAATGACGATGCGGGCGACCGCTTTGACATTGCTGACTTTGGCCGCGGTCCCTATCCAACAGCGCGCCTTGCCCTGGCGTGGAGGCCCTGGCAGCGCCACGAATTCCAACTGGTACTGGCACCCCTGGCCTATAGCGAAACAGGAAGGTTTAATGAGGACGTCCGCTTTGCAGGGGCCTCTTTTCGGGCTGATGAAAAAGTCGACGTCGACTACAAATTCAATTCATACCGGCTGCGCTACTTGTACACTCTGGTGGACAACGAGCACTGGGGCTTTGAACTGGGTGGAACGTTGTTCGTAAGAGACGCAAAGATCAAGCTTAGCCAGGGCAACACCAGCAGCGACGACAGCGATGTCGGTTTCGTTCCGCTACTGGCCCTGAAAACACGCTATGCCTTCAACCCCCAGTGGCGACTGGTGTTGGACGCCGACCTGGCCGCAGCACCCCAGGGCCGCGCTATCGATCTGGCGCTCTCGCTGCGCCGCCAGTTCAATAACGGCTGGGAGCTGGGCGCCGGCTACCGCACCATCGAGGGCGGCGCAGACAACGATTCTGTCTACACCTTCGCGTGGTTTAACCAGGCGGTATTGCAAGCCAGCTACAGCTGGTAGATGACGGGCTTAACGGCAGCGCGGCCGCCTTACACCGCGCCCCATCACCGTTCACTTGCTGTTTACCGTCATCTGCGCCGTGGCACTATCCACCATGCTTGTCCATTCATTGGGCTGAATGTGTTGCATCATGGCTGCTCGCCCCTCCCATATCGCGCCCAATTCCTGCTTGCGCCGATCAAATGCCGAGGCGAACAGCGCGTCAAAGGCCTCGGGGGTCGATTCGTAATCATCAACCAACTTGTTCAGGCTTTTGATATCCTTGGCGACACCTTTGTTGAAGCCCTTGATGCTTTTCCTGAGCAACGCTAATTCCTGTAGCGCCGCCTTGCGTCGCCCATCGTCCTGGACAGTGGTTTTCATGGGTTTCTCGAGGTGGTCGCTGATCAACTCGCCAAAACTCCCACCCCCCATGCTCAAAACCAGAAAAACGGCCAGTACTGTCGCTGCCAGCATGCTTCACCCCCTATCCCTTGCCCTTATTTCGTGAGTGCCTTCCACTGGTCGGCGCTGGCCTCTTCGCGCATGGCGAACAAAATGTCTCGGTAGCGAGCGAATTTCGGGCGCCGCTGCCGGGAAAAATCCTCCAGCAACTGCTCAAATTGCTCCTGGTTGGCCCCGTAATTTTCGTTCAGGTCCATCAGTTTGCGCTCAAGCGCCTCGACATCCTGCTGGATGGAATTGGCCACTGTCACCAGTTCAGCACCCAATTGTTTCAGCCGGGCGGCCCGTTGCGGCTCGGCGATGTGCTTGTCCACACTTGCATTCCAATCTTCCCCCACAGCCGTGTCTAACAGCGGATGCTCGGGAGCAGATGAACATGACAGCAGCAACCCCAGCACCACCGGAAACCAAGCGCAGGCCAGCCAGCCCCCGTGTTGCCTGGTAACAGTCATCATGATGCATACCTCATCATTACCCCGCTGCAGGCGACCCGGAGCCGCCCTTGGCCTGGGTCTCTCACGTTATGGTTTGTAGGTACAGTTTTTCTGACCGTCCACCTCAAAGCACTGGTTGTAGGTATTTTCCAGATTGTCCTGGGTAACCCTCGCGATGCCATTGATCGCACCAACCCCGAGGTCTTGGTCCAGGACCCTGGTCCGGTAATTCCAGCCCTCGGGAAGCTCTAGTTTCGAATTCAGCGTTTTCAGCTCATCGTAACTCAGTGTTGGGTCGACTATCCGTGAGTAGGCCTGCATGACCCAGACATTCCCCTGGGGATCATCCAGAAGAAAAACCGTCTGGCCCTTTTTATAGCCCTGATGGGATTTGCGATGTACCTGCGTCGTTTTATAAAACGTGGCTCCAGCCTTGCCGAAATCCCCGGGCAGCTTGACAACGCCCATCCAGCGCGCATCCAGACCATCGAAACTGCGCTCGGCACCCACCGGTAACTCGAGCCAGTCGTATAACCAGAAGCGCGGACCATTTTTGAAAACTTTCAGCAGGTCGTATTTTTTTGCGTTCTCCTGGGGATCAACTTTTGACCACGGATTGTCAGGGCAGCTATCGCGGGTTTCTGCGCCGCCGTTGCGATCGGTAGTGTTGTAAAATATCCCGTATAAATCTCCGCTTTCCGGTTCTTTCTTGATCAGGAAAATCTCGCAGTAACGATAGTCGTTGAGACCTTCAAAGCGGGTCATCGTCGCATTATTGCCATCGGCCTCCAGTGACTCTTGCGCGGCTGCAAGCGCCGTAGAGGAGGCCGCAAACAGGGATGAAGTCAGCAGGCAAGCAGCGGCCAGCTTTGCGGTTGTTGTCGTTGTCAGTATTGCTCTTGATGATTTCATTGTGATTCCTCAAACATAAATGACCTTGCTGATCCTGTTTTGTCCACCCTCGCCAACCGGGGTAAGCCAGCAACCATCAATCGATTCTTACCACCGCTGGAGGTACCCAACTGCCATCGAGAATGGTCGGTGGCTCAGTTGCAGGGCTGTACAAGCGCAAAACCAGCTGAAAGTGTCCCCGGGGCGCTGGCAGCCAGTTCGCCACTTTGTCAGCAGCGGGTGGCTCTGCCTGGATATAGAAGTCCACGGATCCATCCGCATTCGTCAAAAAGCTGTCGCGTTGACTCAGGCTGAAACGATCGATCGAATTGGGCACAAAAAACATGTTTTCGTCATAGATGGTCAGTGACCAGAACGCATCCGCCGGGGGTAATTGACCTTTACCAAAGTGCGCCACATAACGGTATTTTGCGCCATCGTATTTGTCGCCCTGGGCATCTTGTTGCGAGATCGGGTAGATGGCGTCCCGGGGGCGATTCCAGCCCGGCCCCAACATATTGGCCATTCCCCTGAGTAGATAGTCAGTGCCCCAGTTGCCTACGCCGTCAGTAAAATAGAGCCAGCCATTGGTCGCATCCTGCTGTTTTAGCCGCAATGCCATCTCCAACAGGGCAATTTTGGGGACTAACTGGATGACTTTTTTATCCAGGGAGCCAAGCCTGCCGGTGTCGAATTCCCGGACCAAGCCTACGCCCCCGGAAAAGTGGGTCTTGACCGCTGTCGAGCTCAGTGAACCACTCGCTGATACTGGCAACTTATCGACTCCAGATTTTTCCAGCGATTGGAGTGGACCGGGGTCGAAGGGCTTGCCCGGCACCAGGCCGATACTGGCCAAGCTGGCGACCATTGCCGCATCTTCGGGTTTCGGTGGATTGTGGCGCAACAACTCGGCGAGATACTCGAAATACTGATAGATATCCATGGCGTTGACCTGCGCACGAACCGAGGTCTTCATGTCGACGTCAGGATCGACACTGGCTGGCGGCGGCGAATAGGGCTTGCCGTAGGAACTGAGGGGGACCAGGCCAAACTGGTCCTGCAGCTCATGCACGACAGCATAGTCCTCTTCTGTGCCGGTACTGTATATGCGCCCGAGAATCCATACCAGGGCGGTATGGGACTTGAGCTGTGTCACCCCCTTCGGCAAGGTCCCTGACCAACCCGGGCCGGTTACCGCATAGGCCCGGGGGCCGCTGCCCGATCCACTCGGGCTGGCGACACCGATCACCTCGGAAAAGCCATCCAGAAAAGGGACGATATAATAGCGATCTCCCATATTGGGAATGCTGAGCACCCAGGGCTCGCTGCCAACATCCAACCATGCAAGGGTGTACAGGGTATCCGCGTTGGGCGCGGCACAGCAGTGATTGTCCACCGCCGGGTAGCTGCGCATCTTGATCATTTGGCCCATCGGCGCATGCTGGTCATCGGCACGGGCCACATTGGTCTGCTGCCTGCGAACACTATCAAAGGTGACCAGCGGATAGCCGTAAATATAGGCATCTACAGCGCTGGCGATAGCCCCTTCCGTGTGCAACTTTGGCGATCGGCTGGCGATAAACAGGGCCAAAGCCACCAGCAGCAACGCACCCAGCAATATCCCGATGAGTTTTTTACCCAGCGCCATGATCAACGCACCCCGGCAC
>JAHEGP010000061.1 GCA_024645065.1 Cellvibrionales bacterium
GCTGCAAGCCACGTCGTTGGCAGCGCTGCGAACGGCAGTCAATTCGGCCATGCGCCGCGCTTCCCCGAGCAGGTCCGGCCAGTCCACGCAATAGCGCCAGGCGGCAGCGAAAGCCTGCTCACGCCATAACACGAGCTCTGCGGGATCCGCCATTGCTGGATTGATTTCTCCCTGGGCGGCGGCCACCGCGCGCCGAGCCGCTACGGCCTGGGCGCGACCACAAACCGGCAGCATCAGGGGCACCAACCGCAATGCAGCGGTCGCTGCCATGCCGGCAAGGGAAGACACCAGTGCCGGGCGTTGCTGTTGCACTGTCACACCGTTGAGGTCAATGCCTATCCGGATGTGCGGCGCAACCGGATCAGCTCCCTGCCCGGTCACCGCCGTGTCTCCCCCCACGCAGAAATTCGCGACGCCCCATTGCAGCGTTTGTGGCTCTGGGCGCGGGCACCTCAAACAGACCGTTGATAGCGTATTTTGCCACCAGTCCCACCACCTCCGGGTCGTCGAATTCTTCCATTGGGGAGAAAAGTGAGCAGGTTTCCAGCGCACCAAGCCCGGGGACTTGCCCGGCAATAAATACGTAGGAGCCCGCCGGGAAATCCAGGCTTCGAGTCGTGCCTTCCATGCGGCGGGGAGCATCAGCGGATGGCACCAGCACGATATTCATACACCAGGGCGTGGCCACCACCCCAAGCAGGCCCTCCGCCCAATGGCGCAATCCGATCACCTGGATATCGAGTTTAGCGTTATACACGGGCAGGCCGCGCATGCGCTTGTCGATTATCGTGTAAGCCTGTTCAAGCTGGCCCTCGACGCGACGAATCTTATCCAGCCCCGCATCGCGGGCAGGCCTCTGCTGCGCAAGCGGTGCGGCGTCAGCATCTGTAAGTACCATGAATTGCTCGCGGGGATTGTCACAGTTGGGACATCGCCAGTGATCCGGTAGTTCAGAAAAACCGGTACCAGCCGGTATTTGCCAGGCCTGGTCGCCAACGGCGGGATCGTAAACCCACCAGCAGACACCGCACTCCAGCCGCGCAGACGGCGAAATACGATCTCCATTGCCCAGAAAGGAGCCTTCGAATCCACTCATGGCAGACAGGTATCCAGGATCTCGTCGAAGCGCTTTGCAGAATCTTCGATGTCCTGGCTGGCCGCCAGGATCGCGTCAGGCATGCGGCCCACCTCGATAGTGTCGAGAATGGTGTTGCCCATGGCATTGACATACTGCACTGCCCACACATGGCGCACCGTGGTGGCCATCACCCTGCAAATGCCGAATCCCCCTGACTCCAACACCAAATCGGCCCGCCCCAGCACATCGATCAGCAGCTGCTGGTCCCCGGGGCTCATTGGCAGCAGGGTAAAGTTCAGTACCCGATTGGTGGCTATCTGGTCATGCCAGTTGGCGGCATGCTCATTGATTTCTGCCAGCACCGCAAGGCCATTCATGACCCCCGGGACAAGCGTTGGCAGCGCAATGGGAGCGCGGCGCAGGCTAGACGAGGCCGCGACTGCGATTGCCGGCACTGCACCCACTTCCAGCCACTCGCTGCCGTCGGAACCCGCAATGCGCCATAAGCCCGGCAGCACGGATTCGCTAAGGGAATACTCCACCCCGTCCAGTGCCAGCGAACCCTGCACCTCTCCCTCGCCGAGCATTTCCAGCAGCGCCTGTCGCGACAGGCGGTCGAGCCTGGTGATCGCGATCTGCGCCCCCGGTTCCCCGCGGCTGGCAGCACCGTGGAGTGCCGAGCTGACCCCAAAGAGGGTCTCCCGCAGGATCGCGCTGGGCTCGAAGTCTATGGGCAGGCGGGGTTGTGGCGGCAGTTGCAGCGCCGGGGTACCGAGCAGGTCCAGGGCATCACCGGTGTCAAGGAATACCCCCTCCGCCTGCTCCTCGCCCTCCCAGAGCATGGGGTTTTGGCGCGACTTTTGCAGCTCGACACTTGGGATAAGATCAGATTTGCTCACGCCTGGTTCTCCAACTTTGACCGTCCTGCTGCATCTCCCAGGTAGCGGCGAAAAGCCTGCACGTAGTCGCTCCAGTCCCGAACCCCGGGAATGACTTCCAGCGTTTCTCCGCCGAGCACCAACGCCAGGCTGGGGAAGGCCAGCACCCGAAAGCGGGATTGCAACACCGCCTCCTCGGATTGCTTTAGCAGGCCGGCAGTCACCGTCCCGCGGTAGTCCTTCAGCACTTCACGCAAGGCCACAGCGACATCCTGGGCATCGCTGCGACGACTGCCATCGCCAGCGAAAAACAGCACCCGCAGACCCTCGCCGGCAAGAAAGTCATCGAGGTTTGCAGCATCCAGGGACTGCAGCACGCCACGCTCCAGCATATCGGTAATCGCAGTACTATTCATTGTCACTCACCGCAGCTTGCACTCCCCGCAAATGCGCTGGTAGCTCGGGCTCTCGATCGATCAAATCCCCCAGCAGGTGTTCAAATGGCTGGCCGGAAGCCGCGGCGGTAACCGCCTGCAGGGCATCCCCGACCTGCTTCGCCTCCACGGCCGACATGCTGCGGATAGCGACATTCACATGCACCAGCAACCACTCTCCGACAGCCGGTGCCTGCTCCAGCAGCGAGGTATCGATCAGGCGCGGCCTGGCCGATATATCGATACCGTTAGCCATTACGGCTGAGGGTGACAAGAGGGACCCGACCTGCATGGGTATGCCGAGACACATATCAGCTCTGCGGGGTCCGACTGAGAATGCGCCCATCGCCGTAGCGACAGGCCATGGAGTCATCGGGTCGGCCCGACTCGTAGCTCTCGAGGTCCAGACCGGGGGTAATCACCCCAGCGCCCCTTGGCTTCTCCTGCTGTCGCTGAACCTCGATGCCGTGATCCGCCAGGTAGCGCTGCGCCACGGCCAGCGCCGGGGGAATTGCGGCGCGCACCAGCGGACGCAGGCTGCCGCCATAGTCCTCCAGTTCCTCGGGCTGTGCACCCACCAGCAGCATGTTGCTGGCACACCCCCCCAATAGCCTGGCGCAGGCGATAACGTCCTGAAGTCCGGCCTGGTGCAGGCTCATTTTATGGGCACCGACAAAGGCCGGGATATCATCATCCTCAACCACGCGCAGGGTTCCCGGGGCATCGCCAAAATCGACGGCGTCGAAAATAACAACCGGGTCGTGCTCACGCAGCAGGTCCACCAGGTACAAGCCCTGGGTGCCGCCGTCGGCGACAACCAGCTTATCCGGGACCCGGTAAGTTCGGGCGAAGGCCTCGACACAGCGCACGCCGAAACCCTCGTCGGCCCAGAGGATGTTGCCGACGCCCAGTACCAGAGCCCTGCGATCACTGCTCATTCCTTATCGTCCTTGAAATAGCGCCAGCCGGAAATCATGGTGGAAACCAGGCTCTGGCGGCTCATGATGTCCTCGCGGATTGCGACATAGATGTGAATCACGGTAAAGCAGACAATGACCCACATGCTGATGCGATGGATGGTATGCACTGAGAAGCTGTCCCCCAGCAGACCGAATACCCAGCCAAAGGCCGAATACCAGGCGCTGTCAATCCCGGCACCCTCGGCGTAGAGCGCAAAACCGGTAAAGATACTGAGCAACAGTGGCAGTAAAAAGAGACCAAACATCGCGAGCTGGGCCAGCGGGTTGTGACCGACGTACTTCTTTGGCGTTTTTTCAAGAAAAAGATACCAGCGCACCTCGTGCCAGACTTCCCCCCACCATGTGAGGCTCCACACGGGTGGCAGAAAGATCTGGTGGGCATGGTGATTACCCAGGAAAGCCCAAGCGATGCGGTACAAAAATGCCACTGCCAGCACCTGGCCGGCGCCGAAATGTATCATTCGGACATAGCCAAAGGCGTAATTAAATGACGCCTCGCCGGGCACTGAAGGCAGCGGTTTACCGATCAGGTAGCCGGTCACACAGAGCAAGACGATACAGATCGCGTTGAGCCAGTGCCATATCCGCACCGGCGCCTCGTAGACGTATATCTTGGCGGCCGGTGTCTGCACTTCGGTGGCATGGTGAACCAGTGAGTGGAGTAGCCCTTGCTTCCTGGCCATGACTGCCTCCTAGCGGACCGTGACGTTGACGAGTTCCTCGCCCTCTGGACTCATCACGTGAGTCGAGCAGGCCAGGCAAGGATCGAATGAGTGAATGGTGCGCAGGATTTCCAGCGGTTGCTCGGCATTGTCTACCGGGGTGTTCATTAGCGCGGCCTCGTAGGCCCCGATATTGCCCTCGGCATCCCGCGGACCGGCATTCCAGGTCGTGGGCACCACCGCCTGGTAATTCTCGATACGGGTATCCTTGATATGCACCCAGTGACCCAGCGCCCCCCGCGGTGCCTCGGTAAAACCAACGCCCTTGACATCTTTCGGCCAGGTGGCGGGCTCCCAGCGCTCGATATTGGCGGTGGCGCTATCGCCGGCGCGAATGTTGTCGATCAACCGGGCGTAAAAATACTGCAATTTCTCGGCAGCCCAGGCGCACTCCAAACCGCGAGCTGCGGTGCGACCCAGGGTGGAGAACAAGGCATTTACCGGCAGGCCCAAATCGGTGAGGAGTTTCTCGGTGGGCTCCTTGAACTCGGGGATATTACTGGCGTAGCCGATGATATACCGCGCCAGTGGGCCGACCTCCATGGCGTGGCCCTTCCAGCGCGGGCTCTTGATCCAGGAATACTTGGCGCTTTCATCCAGGGAATCAATCCGGGTTTTGGTTCCCTTGAAATTCTTGCCCGGGTCAAAGTTCGGTTCAGTCACCCCGTCCCAGGGATGCAGGCCGATATCCTCGTCGGCATAGCGATACCAGGAGTGACTGACGAACTCCTGGATCTCCTCGCTGTCGCGCAGATCCACCTCGTGAACTTCATTGAGATTGCCATTGATGATCGCGCCGCGGGGCAGCAGCAGATTGCCAGCGCTGTAGTCGTTGGCGTAATCCGGAATATCGCCGTAGGACAATACGTTGGTGCTGGACAGCCCGCCGCCATAGTTCCAGTCCTTGTAAAACGAGGCTATCGCCATGAGGTCTGGCAGGTAGACCTGTTCAACGAAGCGGCGGCTTTGGTCGATGATGTTTTTCACCAGATTGAGGCGTTCTATATTGATGGCACCTACCGCCCCGGTGTCGGATACATTAATCGGACAGGGCACTCCGCCCACCAACCAATTGGGGTGCGGATTCTTGCCACCGAACACGGTATGGATTTTCTTGATTTCTTTCTGAAAATCCAGCGCTTCGAGGTAGTGAGCAACGGCCATCAGGTTGGCTTCGGCCGGCAGCTTGTAGGCCGCATGGCCCCAGTAGCCATTGCGAAACAGCCCCAGTTGGCCGGACTCGACAAACTTTTTCAGCCGGGTCTGCAAATCGCGAAAGTAACCCGGTGAAGACTTGGGCCAGCTGGATATCGACTGGGCCAGTTCGCTGGTCGCCCTGGGGTCTGCCGATAAGGCCGAAACCACATCCACCCAGTCCAGCGCATGCAGGTGATAGAAATGCACCAGGTGATCATGCACCTGGAGGGTCAGCTGCATGATGTTGCGGATGATATTGGCATTCTCGGGAATCTGGATTCCCAGGGCATCTTCCACTGCCCGCACCGATGTCAGGGCGTGGGTACCGGTGCAGACACCGCAGATACGCTGGGTAAACGCCCAGGCGTCGCGGGGGTCACGGCCCTTGAGTATCACCTCGAGACCACGCCACATGGTGCCAGTGGATACCGCGTTGCGGATGATATTGCTCTCGTCGATATTGACTTCGATGCGCAGGTGGCCCTCGATCCGCGTTACCGGGTCAACCACGATGCGCTGGCCGGTATTATCCAGGGAAAAGCCATTGGGAGTCTGGATTGCCATGCTTTATTCTCCTGAACCGGATTTGGGATTGGTAGCGGAGGCCCGGGCCCGCTGCAAGGCAGAGGCGGCAGCGTGCGCCGCAATACCGGCGCCAATAACCCCCAATGCGCCAAGTCCCATCTTGTCAGCATTGGACTCGACCCCCAGTGGCGTATGGACGTCTGCCAGGCGATCGTAGAATGGCCCGTTGTCCCAGAAATTTTCTTCCGAGCAACCGATACAGCCGTGGCCGGACTGGATGGGAAACGAAACCCCATCATTCCAGCGCACGGTTGAACAGGCATTGTAGGTCGTGGGCCCGCGACATCCCATCTTGTACAGGCAGTAGCCCTTGCGGGAGTTTTCATCGTCCCAGGCTTCGGCAAACTGGCCGGCGTCGAAGTGAGGCCTTCGATAGCACTTGTCGTGGATACGCTGGCCGTAAAACATTGTTGGCCGACCCAGACGATCCAGCGGTGGCAGGCGGTCAAAGGTCAGCATGTAAGTGAGCACACCGGTCATGACTTCGGCAATCGGCGGACAACCCGGCACCTTGATAATGGGCTTGCCCTTGATCACCTTGTGAATCGGGGTCGCCTGGGTTGGATTGGGTCGCGCCGCCTGCACGCAGCCATTCGATGCACAGGAACCCCAGGCCACAATCGCCTTGGCTCCGGCAGCCATCTCCTGCAACTGATCGATAAATGGCCTCCCACCGACAATGCAAAACATCCCGTCTTCATTGAGGGGCGGGTTGCCCTCCACCGCCAGGATATATTCGCCGGCGTGATCGCGCCGGGTTTCCTCCAGCGCGGCCTCGGCCTGGTGACCGGCGGCGGCCATCAGCACGTGGGAGTAATCCAGCGACAGCATTGAAAGCACCACGTCGGACACCAGCGGGTGGCCCGAGCGAATAAAGCTCTCGGAACAGCAGGTGCACTCGAGACCATTGAGCCAGATAACAGGCGTGCGGCGCCTGGTCTCCATGGCATGGGCTATCTTCGGCGCAAAGGCCGGGCTCAAACCCAGGGAAGCCGCAGTGAGCGCGCAGAACTTGTTAAACGACCTCCTGCTGATACCCTGCTGACGGAAAACATCGTAGAAGGTCTCGGGTGAACTCATAACGGCGGCTCCATCCTGGCTGGGTTTGCGAGCAAAGTAATCGAACTGGATAAACGCACCGGGGGGACGTAATCCTGTCCCTATTGATTATTGTCATTTTTATTCCAACCAGAACCTAGCATCACCAAACGGCGACAGGCTATTGGCCTTTGGTCGAAAACCGTGTGTTAGTGGTGGCGTTTGTCGAGAAGAATGCCAAGGAGTTGACCTGGATCAAGAAACGGGACCATTCTGCACTCGCTCCCCGGTGGTGGCGGGCGCACTGCTAATAGGACTCTCTGGCCACCAGGCAGCCCTGCAATATAAAGCGTCAAAGTTGGGCGCAAAGCTCGGCGATGGTACCGCGAGCCTGGTGGCCATAGCTGCCGCCGAACAAATTGAAGTGATTCAACTCGTGGTAGAGGTTGTAGAGACGTTTACGCCAGGCGTAACCATCGGCAAGCGGCCACCGGGCCTCGTAGGCTGAATAGAATTCCGCTGCAAAGCCGCCAAACATTTCAGTAAACGCGAGGTCGCATTCACGGTCACCATAATAACAGGCGGGATCGAACAAGACGGGCTCACCGCTGGTCTGCAAAAAACCGACGTTACCACCCCACAGGTCGCCATGCAGCAATGAGGGCCTGGGTCGATAGCCGTCGAAAAACACCTGCAAATTAGCCAGCAATTGGCCCGCTTGCGGCAGCTCCAGGCCGTTGCCTCGCGCCAGCTCAATTTGAAAAGCCAGGCGCTGATCGCGATAAAAGCCGGGCCAGTCCGAACCCGGAGCGTTCTTCTGGGGCGTGGTACCAATAAAATTATCCGCCTGCCAACCGAAACATTGATGGGTGGTGGTGTGCAGTTTCGCCAGGGATTGGCCCATTTCCGCAAAGCTGCCCTGAGCGACCAGGGGCAAGAATTCCAGCACCAGAAATGCGATGCCGTCAGCTTCACCCCGACAAATGGGCAGCGGAACACGAATGGCCCCGGCGCTGGCAAGCTCGGCTAGCGCCTCGGCTTCGCTGCTGAACATGGCCGACGCGTCCGGTCTCTGGTTCGCTTTGGCAAAATAGCGACGCCCATCCCGGCCCTGCAGCAGCCAGGCCTGATGGATACACCCTCCACCGCGCCGCTCGCTATGCTTCACCTGAAAACGGGCTCCGGTGGAATTGGTGATCGCAGCGGCAACCGTATCGAAATCGATCACGCTGGTCTAGCCGTTGCCAGCCAGTCGCGAGGCAACGTGGGCCAGCAATCCTTCCGCACCGTCCTCGAGCAAATCGAGAACGCGCTCGAATCCTTCACCCTCGCCGTAGTAGGGGTCGGGAACGTCCCCAATCGGGTCATCGCGGTCGACGAACTCACAAAACAGGCGCAGCTCGCAGCTGGCGTCGGCGGGACGACGCGATTCCATGTCGGCAAGGTTGTCCCGGTCCATCGCAACGATAAGGTCGAAACGGTAGAAATCCCCGGCAACGACTTTGCGTGCGCGACTGTGCAATTGGTAGCCTCGCAGCCCGGCATGGTGCTGCATCCGGGCGTCGGCAGGACTATTTTCGTGAAAGCCGATCGTTCCCGCCGAATCCACGCTAACCCGGTCGGCAATTGCCGACTGCTCGAGGCATTTCAGGAAAACGGCCTCCCCTGCGGGGGAACGACAGATGTTGCCCAGGCACACAAACAGCACGGTAAATCGATTGGGGCCCATCCTATTCCAGCTTACCTCCCCGCCCTCAGCGCTTGCTCTTGCTGGCCAGGAAGCGTGTGGGCAGGTGGCGCAAGGCCGGCCCGACGATCACCCACGGCCAAACCGGTACATACGAAAACGACGCTTTGCGCTCGATTTTGTCGCACAATGCCCTGACCCCGGTTTCAAGGTCGACCACGAAAGGTCGGCTTTTTACCCCCTCGTTGAGGGGGGTGGCGATGTAACCGGGGGAGAGTAAGGTGAGGTCGATATTGTCATTGTAAATTTCAGCCCGCAGCGCCTGCATATAGGTTTTCACCGCACTTTTTGACGCGCAATAGGCGGCCATGCCGGGCATACCACGCTCTGCCGCAACGGAGCTGATGCCGACAATCTGGCCACTGCCCTGTTGCCGCAGAATTGCCACGGCTTTTTCGACCGTTGCCATGAACCCCAGCACGTTGGTGTCGATGATCGCCTTGACGGTGGCGAAATCACCCGCGCCGACGAGCTGGTTGTCGGCAACACCGGCGTTGGCAATCACAATGTCGAGGCTGTAAAACTCCGAAGCCACCTGCTCCAGGCAAAGCAGTACGGCATCGGGATCGGTAACATCCAATTCGTAGGCTTTTGCAACCAAGCCGTATTTGTCGCCAATGTCCCTCGCCATATCCACGAGCGAGCGCCTGGCTGCCAGCGCCACGTTGTACCCCCGTGACGCCATCTCGTAGGCCATACCCTTGCCCAGGCCCGAGGATGCCCCGGTAATAAATACTGTCTTTGCCATCGCCGTTCTCCACCTTAGAATGTTATTGATGTTATTAATCGCCTATAGATTACAAGAGAAGGGGTTGAAACGGTATGTCAATTGGGCCTTTATTCGGCAATCTTGTAGCGGCACTGCAGCGCCCAGCCCATAAGCGTGGCACTGGGGTTCAGGGGTGAAGGGTATTATCAAAATTTCGACACCCGGGCGCGAAGTCCTGGTCGACATCACCCACCGTGTCGCACAGGTCGTCAGTGACAGCGGCATTGCAGATGGAATCGTATCGGTCTACGTGCAGGGGGCCACGGCGGCAGTGATGATTCAGGAAAACTGGGACGACAGTGTGCAAACCGACGTCGTCGATTTTTTGCGGAAAATCATTCCCAGGGGGGTCTGGTTACACGATCGGCAGGACGGCAACGGTGACGCTCACTTGAAGGCCGGGCTGGTCGGCCCATCGGAAACCATTCCGGTGATACACGGCAAATTGGGATTGTCCACCTGGCAGAACATCTTTTTGTGCGAATTTGACGGCCCCCGCGCCGAACGCACGTTGGTGTGCACGGTGCTCAAGGATGCTGGCTAGTGGTTCGCCATGGCGTGTCAACTGCACCCTATTCTGCCTTGCGGTGTAACCGCGTTTTTCCCTGGGCCTCGTTATTTTGTCAACCCCGACCCGATGCGCGAGCATGATCGACCGGCCTGGCCACGCCCTGCGTGTGTTAAGCTCGACCGCCGGCCTGCAGTTCTTTGATCAACACACAGCACGCGGAAAAGCCTATGAGCGCCTTCTCAGTGGAGCAAAACGGACCCATTGCCGTGGTGACCCTGGACAGGCCTCC
Source organism: Cellvibrionales bacterium (assembly GCA_024645065.1). Classification (GTDB taxonomy): domain Bacteria; phylum Pseudomonadota; class Gammaproteobacteria; order Pseudomonadales; family JAHEGP01; genus JAHEGP01. The sequence continues at coordinate 10,229 of JAHEGP010000061.1, forward strand.
GATCAATTCCATGGTCAGGGAAACCTACATCGAACTGCACGAGGTTTTCAGCCAACTGGGGGAGCGCGGCGGCGCAAGGGTTGCAGTGCTGCGGGCCAGAGGACGATTTTTCTGCCCGGGCAATGATGTCAGCGAGTTCCAGGGCTTGATAAGCCCTGAACAGGCCGCTGCCTATGCTCAACTGGTCAGCGACGGGATCGGCGCTGTCTACCACTGTAAATTACCGGTGGTTGCCGCTGTCCATAGCCATGCCATGGGTGCCGGCATGGCTATGGCGGCTTGCGCCGATGTCATCGTGGCCGCCGATGAAACCCTGTTCGGCATCCCCGAAATCAAGGTCGGCGTTGTCGGTGCCTCCGCATTTTTGGCGCTGATGGTTCCCGAGAAGGTTGCCCGCTACCTGGCTCTCAGTGGCGGCTCGATCGGCGCGCACCAGGTCCAGCAGTATGGCGGCGTGCACAGCGTGGTACCGGCAGATCAAGTGTTCGATGAGGCCATGGCCGTCGCGACGGAGCTCTGCAAGCGACCACCCACAGCCCTGCGCTACTTCAAGGAAGCGATGAATATCAACCAGGACGCTCGCCTTGCAGAGAGATATGCCAGGGAGGCCGAATACACCAGACAGTTTGTGGGTTCCGCTGAATGGAATGAAGCAGTCAACGCCTTCCTGCAGAAACGCGAGCCACACTACGGCGCTCCAGGCTCCGATGCAGACCAGGAGAGCCATTGATTGACCGGGCTCGGTTCTCCGGCACGTATTGCGCCGGACACCGGTATCGCGGTCGCCATCGCAGGATATTTGCGATAGTCAAAGAGCGCCGGGTTTCGCTCTGGATGGAAAAGGCCTGTTGATGGTGCTGGTCAACCAGGCCTGAGCCCTTGAGCGGGTAATAATCACGGGTCCGCCCGCCGCGACCCCCGGAGGCTTCAGGGCCGGCGACGCGGGCTTGCCCGGTGCCGGGCAAGCCCGGGTTGGGTAGCTATCGACTTTACTGCCGGCCACGGTATGCTTGACTCACGCCGCGATACACGACCCGTGACCACGCCAGCAGGCACCACCGTAGCGACGATGATAAAACCCAACAGCTCCGAGAGGGCGCGACAATGACTCCCAGGATTCAGTGCATATCACCCATTGACGGCTCGGTCTACGCCGAGCGAATCCCACTCACTTTGGCGGAGGCGAGGGATGCCGCGACCCGGGCCGGAGCTGCCCAGGTCAACTGGAGCCGACTGCCGTTGCAACAGCGGATCGATCGGGTACTCGCCGGTGTCGAGCGGCTGGGCGAAATGAACAGTGAAATCGTGACCGAACTGGCCTGGCAGATGGGAAGGCCGGTTCGCTACGGTGGCGAGTTCGGTGGTGTCAGGGAACGTTCGGACTACATGGCGAGTATCGCCAGCGATGCGCTGGCGGCGATAGTTGTTGAGGACACAGACGAATTTGATCGACGGATCGTGCGGGAACCACTGGGAGTCGTGCTGATCGTGGCCCCCTGGAACTACCCCTTTATGACGGCGATCAACACCCTGGTTCCCGCGTTGATAGCAGGTAACACCGTGGTCCTGAAACACGCATCACAAACCCTGTTAGTCGGGGAGCGGCTGGCCAGCGCGTTTCATTCAGCGGGAGTGCCAGAAGATGTATTCCAGTCGCTAGTCCTTGACCACCAAACCACAGCCGACCTGATCGCGGCGGGCTGCTTCGGGTTTGTCAATTTCACCGGCTCGGTCGCCGGCGGCAGGGCAATCGAGCGGGCAGCGGCCGGCACTTTCACCGCCGTGGGCACGGAGCTGGGGGGAAAGGACCCCGCCTATGTCATGGAGGACGCGGATCTCGAAACAGCAGCAGGGACCATCATGGATGGCGCCATGTATAACTCCGGACAGTGTTGTTGCGGTATCGAAAGAATCTATGTTTGTGATGCGCTATACGATGAATTTGTCGAACGGGCGGTAGCTATCACCAGCGCTTATCGCCTCGGCAATCCGCTCCAATCAGAGACAAGCCTGGGCCCAATGGCCAACCTGCGGTTCGCCAATGAAGTCAGGGCGCAGGTCGCTGAAGCTATTGCCGCCGGGGCCACGGCACTGATCGACCCGGCGCTTTATCCCAACGACAACGGCACTTATCTCATGCCTCAAATACTGGTGAATGTCGACCATAGCATGCGCGTTATGCGCGAAGAGTCCTTCGGCCCGGTCGTGGGTATCATGAAGGTCACCAGTGACGAACAAGCGGTAGCGCTGATGAATGACAGCGAATTTGGCCTCACCGCATCGTTGTGGACCGCCAGTCGGCAGCGCGCAGGCCGGATCGGGAGACAACTGCAAACCGGCACCGTGTTCATGAATCGCTGCGATTACCTGGACCCGGCATTATGCTGGACCGGCTGCAAGGATACCGGACGGGGCGGCAGCTTGTCGGTGATTGCCTACCACAACCTGACAAGGCCGAAATCGTTTCACTTCAAAAACTTGTGAGTACCACGATATGGCGCGCCAATGCCAATCACCGGCCCGGTCACGAACCGGCCTCGCCAGACGCCCCGGCGGGCCCTTTTGCCGAACGAACCCGGGGCCCTTGCCAGCACCTGACTGAGCAGAGTGCAGTATCCCGGCTTGCCCCGGCCAATGGCGGGGCTTGCGTGTCATCTGCTCCCTGGCGCAACCTGGCCGCCGGCAAATCGGGTTGGATAGTGTTGGACATCCGCCTTACTGACTTTTATGCTCATAGCTCCTTCACATGCAGACATGACGAAAAGCGCTGGCGCACCCATCCAGGACAACAATCAAAACCGGATTTGAGGCGACAGTCGCGGCGATAAAAACAGAACAAGGGGCTACTTGTCGAGGTCGTTGTCAAATGCCGTTTGCCGGCGATTGATTCAGAGCCGGGGCAGACAATTGCCAATATAGCGGGGCAGTCAGGGGAGGTTAGCTTGTCGCGGTTCATGATTCGCTACATCAGGATTGTCGATGCGATTAACTACCGCATTGGTCGTGTGGTGATGTACGGCATCTTTGTAATCATTGGCATTTTGTTGTGGTCATCCATCTCCAAGACCTTTTTCCTGCCCTCCCTCTGGACCCTGGAGATGGCGCAGTTCGCCATGGTAGCCTATTACATCCTCGGGGGCCCCTACTCACTGCAACTGGGTTCAAATGTGAGAATGGACCTGCTCTATGGCTCCTGGTCCGATCGCCGTAAGGCCTGGTTCGATGCGTTCACCGTCCTGTTCCTGATTTTCTATCTTGGTGTGCTGCTCTACGGCGCGATCGAGAGTACCCAGTATGCGCTTGAATACGACGAGCGCAGTTACTCTGCCTGGCAACCCTATATGTGGCCGATAAAGTTGATTACCTGTATCGGCTTCCTGCTGATGCTTTTGCAGGCGATATCGGAGCTGTTCAAGGACATTGCGAAAATCAAGGGGATAGAAATTTCATGTCCTATGAAATGATCGCCCTTTTGATGTTTTCGTCAATGATGTTGATGCTGATGACCGGGCAAAGGGTGTTTGGCGCGATTGGTGCAGTGGCTGCCGTCGCCGCCCTGTCACTTTGGGGAACTGGCGGCTCTGACCTTCCCTTTTCTTCCGCCATGAAATTGATGAAGTGGTATCCCCTGTTGACTCTGCCCATGTTTATTTTCATGGGCTATGTGCTGTCCGAGTCCAGGATTGCCGACGACCTGTACAAA
>JAHEGP010000062.1 GCA_024645065.1 Cellvibrionales bacterium
GTCATGCTGGTTCGTAGCGGCAAGCATTCGTTTGCCATCCAGGTGGATAAACTATTGGGTAGCCGCGAAATCGTGGTTAAAACCCTGGGTCCACAGTTCAGCTCGGTAATGGGCTTGTCGGGTGCAACAGTACTTGGGGACGGTGGCGTCGTTATCATCCTCGACTTGCACGAAATCATTCGGACCGATATTTCCCAGCCACAGCTGAACGAATTGCTCGAACAGGAGGTTCAACCAGAGCAGCCGCAAGACGATCGCAACCTGCTGGTGATGGTCGTCGACGACTCGGTAACAGTACGCAAGGTAACGTCGCGCTTCCTTGAGCGTAACAATATGGATGTATTGCTGGCGAAGGACGGGGTCGACGCTATGCAGTTGCTGCAGGATCACAAGCCAGATGTCATGCTGCTTGATATAGAGATGCCTCGGATGGATGGCTTTGAGGTCGCTAGCAGGGTAAAACACAGCAGCAAACTGAAGCACCTGCCCATCATTATGATTACATCTCGCTCAGGTGAGAAACACCGTCTGCGTGCAGAATCCATTGGAGTCGACAAATATCTCGGCAAGCCGTATCAGGAAATAGAGTTGTTAAGCTGTATAGAGGAGTTGACCGCAGGGGGTGTCAATGCGCGGGAGAAGTATGCCAGTGCATAGGCCTCCATGTCGCCGGTGCGGATATTTTTAATACTACTAGATTGCGGAACCGATTATGACTCGACAGCTGATGGACGGTAACAAAACAGTCGACTTGATTACCATGTTGCTGCCAGTAGGAGGCAAAAACCTGCTACTTCCCAATGTTTCGGTTGCTGAAATTATTCAACTCGGGGATCTGGCCACGGCGGACGATATGCCAACCTGGTTAGTGGGTACCTGCTGCTGGAGGGGAACCCGTATTCCGGTGCTCGCATTCGACGCCATTAACGAAGAGCAAGCGCTGGAAAGTGAATATGGGTTCCATGCTGCGGTGATCAATGGAGCTCTCGAAGGGCTTCCCTTCTACGCCATAGCCACCAAATCGCCGCCCAGAATGATAAGGATTAACGACAGGGAAATCGTCGAGAACGCCGATACCGAGGTTGGCCCAGCGGAATTGATGACGGTGGATGCTTGTGGTGAAACTGCGACAATTCCAAACCTGGAATATATTGAGGAGCAGTTGTTGCAGACCATAGGAGCCCTCGATGCAAGCGTATCCCAGGCGAGTTAACTTTTCAGGAGCAAGATCAGAGCAAAAGCAAGCGCCCGGTCATAGATCCCCCCACAGGTACTGGGCCAGGGCGATGGCCGCAACAGGGACTGTTTCAGTGCGCATTATGCGGGGCCCAAGGGCTGCAATCCTGAAGCCTGCCGCTGTAGCGTGATCCAGTTCGGCATCTGAAAACCCGCCTTCCGGACCGACCAGCAACACGACGTTTTTGGGCGTTTCCAATGCCCATTGCCGCAGATTATTCCCCGAGACATCAAACATCAGGCGCAGGCCCTCAGTGGGAGTTTGCAGCCATTGCATCAACTCAGTGGCCGGCTGCACCACGGGAGGTTCATTGCGGCCACATTGTTCGCAGGCACTGATCGCGACCTGCTGCCAATGTTGCCTCTTTTTCTCCAGTCGTTGGCTATTCAGCCTGATGTCGCAGAATTTTGAGCTGAGGGGAGTAAATCCGGATACGCCCAGCTCCGTTGCTTTCTGCAGAGCCCAATCCATGCGGTCGCCCTTGGACATGACCAGACCCAGGTGAAGCTGCAGGGGTGACTCTCTGCTGGCCTCTTCACAGCGCAACACTTCCACTATCACCGTGCCTCGATGGCTGTCCCGAATGGCAGCCTGGTATTGCTTGCCGTCGCCATTGAATAGTATGACCCGGTCTCCCGGCCCGCGGCGCAGCACCCGGCTCAGATAGTGTCCGGCTTGTCCCTGTAATTGAACCCGCGATTCCGGTACCAGGACTTTATCGGTGTAGAGCCTTGGCAGGCGCATAATGGAATCGGCTTAGCCTGCTTCAGCCCGGATGCCCAGGTTACTGCAAATGCTTGAAGTGGGCTCGGATTGGTTCATGGTATAAAAATGCAGACCCGGTGCGCCGGCTGCCAGCAAATTTTCGCAAAGGCGTGTCACCAACTCGATACCAAAGTTGATGATGTCATCCTGCTTGCTGCCATAGCTCTCCAGCTGTTTGGCCACCCAGCGAGGTATGCTTGCGCCACAGCGCGCTGAGAAGCGCGCGAGGTTTTGGTAATTGGTGATCGGCATGATGCCAGGATAGATCGGCGCGGTTATGCCCGCATGCCGGCAGCTCTCCAGAAACCAGCTGTATGCGTCGGCATCGTAAAAATATTGCGTCAGCGCCGAATTTGCACCGTCATCGAACTTTTGCTTGAGATAGTAGATATCTTCTTCATAACTTTTGGCCTCGGGGTGAATCTCGGGATAAGCGGCAACTTCGATCTCAAAGTGATTGCCCGTATGGTGACGAATAAAACGCACCAGCTCGTTTGCATATACCAGGCGTGCCATTCCCATACCCGATGGCATGTCGCCGCGCAGGGCGACAATGCGCTTGATGCCGTGTTGGCGATAATCTTCCAGCAAGGACAATACCGAGGCCTCATCATCGCCACCAAACGACAGGTGCGGGGCGACGTCGTAGCCGTCGCTGTGAATGTCCATTACCGCGTTGCGTGTGGTATCCCGGGTCGAACCGCCGGCACCATAGGTAACGGAAAAAAATGCCGGGCTTAGTCGTCCCAAAGTACTGCGGGTCTCTCTCAGCTTGACCATTCCTGATTCAGTCTTGGGTGGGAAAAATTCAAAACTCAAGCGCTTGTTATAACTCATGGTCAACCTGTCGGTGTGCGCCCACTGCCGGCTCTCGATGCCGGCCTGCCCGGGCTAATTGTGTCGTTCAGAAAACGCTCGCGGAACATGCACGGTTCCAGCGGCGCCAGGAAGGTTACATTGATCGTTCGGTGGCTCCATAGCCCCATAACGGCGAACCAACAGTCGCCTCATAAAGGCAAACACAGCAGGGTTCCGGCGTTGCGGAGCCTGGCCCCATAACACGGCCAGTCTCCGGATTCCCGTCGGTTAGTAGCGATAGGACTCGGGTTTGTAGGGACCGTCGACCGGAACACCAATATAGTCGGCCTGCGCCGGGGTGAGCCGGGTCAAAACACCACCGAAGCCCCTGACCATATGGCTTGCGACTTCCTCATCCAGCTTTTTCGGCAGAACTTCGACCCGAATTGCGGCGGGCTTGAGTTCGGCTTCGAGGTGGGCAAAACTGCGCTCATAGAGGTAGATTTGAGCCAGCACCTGATTGGCAAAGGAGCCGTCCATGATTCGCGAGGGATGCCCGGTGGCATTGCCCAGATTGACCAGGCGACCTTCAGACAGCAACAGCAGGTGGTCCTCTGGACTATCGCTGCGAAATACCCGATGCACCTGGGGTTTGACTTCTTCCCAGCGCCAGTTTTCGCGGGTAAACGCGGTATCGATTTCGTTGTCAAAGTGGCCGATGTTACAGACGACCGCGCCATTCTTGAGTGCCGCCAGCATATTCTTGTCACAAACGTTAAGGTTGCCCGTGGTTGTGACCACTATGTCAGTTTTAGCCAGCAGAGATCTGTTGATGCTCGCCTCAGTGCCGTCGTTAATACCGTCGATATAGGGTGAAACCAGCTCGAAGCCGTCCATGCAGGCCTGCATGGCACAGATCGGGTCAACCTCGGAAACGGTGACGATCATGCCTTCCTGGCGCAGTGATTGTGCCGAGCCCTTGCCAACGTCGCCATAGCCGATAACCAGGGCTTTTTTCCCGGCCAGCAAGTGGTCGGTGGCGCGTTTCACCGCATCATTCAGGCTATGGCGACAGCCGTACTTATTGTCGTTTTTCGATTTGGTCACAGAGTCGTTGACATTGATCGCGGGTACCTTCAATGAGCCCTGCTTGAGCATTTCCTGCAGTCTGTGAACGCCGGTGGTGGTTTCTTCGGTAATACCATGAACATTCTCCAGAACCGCCGGGTACTTGTCATGCAGCATTGCAGTGAGATCTCCACCATCGTCCAGCACCATGTTGGCATCCCAGGGTATACCATCCTTGATGATGGTCTGCTCCAGGCACCAGTCGTATTCTTCTTCGGTCTCACCCTTCCAGGCAAATACCGGGGTACCCGCCGCCGCTATTGCCGCTGCTGCGTGATCCTGAGTGGAGAAAATATTACAGGATGACCAGCGTACTTCGGCTCCCAGGGATTGGAGGGTTTCTATCAGCACAGCAGTCTGTATGGTCATATGGATACAGCCCAGTATTTTTGCGCCCTTGAGCGGCTGCCTGGCGCTGTATTTTTCCCGTATTGCCATAAGCGCCGGCATTTCGGTTTCAGCGATTTCAATTTCCATTCGGCCCCAGGGGGCGAGGTTGATGTCTGCAACTTTGTAGTCGCTGTGCTTGGGTTCGATTTTGGTAGCGGTAGTCATAATTCGTGTTCTCTCTGGATGTCAGTAAAGTTTAAAGAGCGGCGCGCAAGGCGTCGGCCTTGTCAGTTTTTTCCCAGGTAAAACTATCTCCGGTGCGGCCAAAATGGCCATAGGCTGCGGTGGGGCGATAAATGGGTCGCTTCAGGTCCAGCATGGCTACCAGGCCATGGGGCCTGAGTTCAAAATGCTCGCGCACCAGGTCGACGATTTTCGCGTCAGGTAGTTTGCCCGTGCCAAAAGTGTTAACGGCAATGGAAGTGGGCTCGGCAACACCTATGGCATAGGACACCTGTATCTCGCAGCGATCAGCAAGACCCGCGGCGACGATGTTCTTGGCGACGTAACGACCGGCATAAGCGGCGGAGCGGTCAACCTTGGACGGATCCTTGCCGGAGAAAGCTCCTCCTCCGTGGCGGGCCATACCGCCGTAAGTATCAACAATAATCTTTCGCCCGGTGAGGCCGCAGTCGCCAACCGGTCCCCCGATAACAAACTTGCCAGTGGGATTGATGTGATAGCGGGTGTCGGCATGCAGCCACTTTGCAGGCAGGACATGCTTGATGACAGTCTCCATGATCGCTTCATGGATATCTTTCTGCGGTATATCGGGATCGTGCTGGGTAGAAAGCACTACCGCATCGACGGCCACCGGCATGCCATTTTCGTAGCGCAGCGTTACCTGGCTCTTGGCATCCGGGCGCAGCCAGGGAAGAACCCCGTCCTTGCGCAGATGCGCCTGGCGCTCTACCAAACGGTGCGAATAGTAAATGGGTGCGGGCATCAATACATCGGTTTCGTTGGTCGCGTAGCCGAACATCAAACCCTGGTCGCCGGCCCCCTGCTCCTTGTTCTCTCCTTCATCAACCCCCATGGCAATATCGTGGGACTGCTTGCCAATGGCGTTCAATACTGCGCAACTGGCGCCGTCGAAGCCGACATCCGAGCTGTTGTAACCAATGTCGAGGATGACGCCACGGACGACTTCTTCAAGGTCGACGTAGGTATTGGTGGTGACTTCGCCGGCAATGATAGCCATTCCGGTTTTGACCATGGTTTCTACCGCTACCCGGGCATTCGGGTCGTCGGCAATAATGGCATCGAGAACGGCGTCAGAAATCTGGTCCGCCATCTTATCGGGATGGCCTTCAGATACCGACTCGGAGGTGAAGATACTGTATTCTGACATCTAGGACTTCCTGTGTGATTGACAATAGGGGTTGTTAGTTACCGGTTACAAGCGGATGAATTGGCGCAGCTGTACGCTGAAACCGTTGCGTTGGGCAAAATACAAGTGTTGGCCGCTGTCGAGGCCCGCCGCCTCGGCCCAGTGACTGATGTCCTCGGGATCGAATCCAAGCCAGACATCTCCGCAGGCCTCCCGGGCCCAGGCCTGGTCGTGGCGGCATAACTCCGTCAGGAACAGCGAGCCACCCTGGCCCAGCAAAGCGGCCAGATCGGCGATAATATCCGCTGGTGACGGCGTGTGGTGTAACACCATATTGGCCACAATGCAGTCCGGTTGCAGCTGCGCCCGGTGCGCTGTTGTCGTGTCGCCCAGCATAAAATCCACGTTTTCCAGTTTCTGGCAGCGCTCCCGGGCGAGTGACAGCATGCTGTCCGAGATGTCCAGCCCGGTTACCCGATCAAAACGGGGTGAAAGCTCACGCAGGAAGGCACCTTCGCCGGGACCAATCTCCAGCGCCATCCGGCGCGACGGCACATTGGCTCCGTCGATCAGCTCGAGCATCGGTTCAGCGTACTGTTGGTATATCGCAATCAGCTCCTGTTGCGCCTGGAAGCGGTTCGCATTCTCCTGAAAAAACTGGCGCGAGGAATTGGCCCGCTCCTGGTGCACCCCGGCAATTCCCTCGACGACACCCGGGCGCAGCGGCAGGCTGTCCACTGCCTGCAATAAATTTTGCCAAAGTGCCTGCCACTGGGGAGCGGGCGACTGGTGGTGACGGCGATAAAAAATCGAATTGCCCTCGCGTCGACTTGCAATCAAACCGACCTGCGCCAGTACCTTCAGGTGGTGGCTCATAGCGGGTTGCCGCACTCTAAAGATAGTGCACAATTCCTGTACACCAAAGCTTTGCTTGTCGAGCACCCGCAATATCTCCAGGCGCAGAGCATCAGCGCTGGCCTTGAACAGGCCAGCTAGCTGATCGGTCGTCTGCGGTGGCAGTTCGCGAAGCTTATCGGAAGTTGCTGTATAAGACATGGGCGCAGTCTAGCAGAACCTGAATCTATATCAATATAAATCGATATAGTTATTATTCCGCTTTCAGCGCCGGGCTAACGGAAGCCGGCCAGACTGTCCGGGCGCTGTCAATGTCCGCAGCCTGATATCGAGCCAGGGACGTATTGGCGAAATCGACAACAAGACGCTGTCGATTTCGTGAGCAAGGGGACAAGCAAACATCTTGCTTGGCCCGGTTTGAAAAAGTCGCCCGGACTTTTCCGGCACCCGCTAGAAGTGGACCCCCTTCATGATGGCGGCCATGGCCAGCTGTTCACTGCTCATTTCCACCTTCTTGGTTTCTTCCCTGCCGCCCTTGATGCCCTTGGCCGCTTCGGAATCGGGGAACATGCGGTAGGAAGTGTTCCAGATGATTTCCATAAATTTGGGCGCAATCGCATTGGCTACCGCCATAAACAACCCGGTAGTGGTAGCCACTCGTCTCGGCTTGTGAACCACGGCCTCAACGATAAGATCCATCGCCTCGTCGACGCTGAGCGCAGGGGCGTAATCATACAGCTTGGTGGGCGCAATCATGGGAGTTCTCACCAGTGGCATATTGATGGTGGTGAAATGAACATTGCGGTCGGAGAATTCAGATCCGGCGCAGCGCGAGAAGGCATCCAGTGCCGCCTTGGAGGCAACATAAGCTGAAAACCGCGGCGAGCTGCCCAGCACCCCGATTGAGGATATGTTGATGATTTGTCCTTGCTTGCGACTGCTCATGGCAGGCAGGAAGCCCATGATAAGCCGCAGCGCGCCGAAATAGTTGAGCTGCATGGTGCGCTCGAAATCGTGAAAACGCTCGTACGACAAGTCGATTGAGCGGCGAATGGATCGCCCTGCGTTGTTGACAAGGATATCGATATGACCGTGATCCTGGAGTACCTGGGCGACAAGCTTGTCACAGGATTCCATGTCGGCGATGTCGCACTGGTAAATGTGCGCAGTGCCCCCCTCCGCTTCAATCGCAGTCTTGACCGCTTCAAGGTTTTCGAGGGTGCGCGCTGTCATCAATACGTTGGCGCCCGCTCCTGCCATTTTATGGGCGATGGCTTCACCAATGCCCGAGGAGCCCCCGGTGACCAGCACGATTTTGTCCTTGACGTTGCCCTCGAGGCTATTGTCGATAAACAGGTCGGGATCGAGGTTGCGTTCCCAGTAATCCCAGATGGTCGCCGCGTAGCTTGGCAGGCGGGGCACTTCGATGCCGCTGCCCTCGAGAGCCCGCCGGGTATCACGGCTGTCGTAGCGGGTATCATATTCAAAAAATACGCTGGCGGCTTCCTCGGGCATGTCGAGGGTTTCGAAGAGAGCACTCCTGAGGCGCTTGACTGGAGGCAATTTACCTACGATCGTGCTCAGGCCAGAGGGAACAAAGCTGAAAATCTTGCGGTCAAAGCGCATGCCAAGTCTGGGTGCGTGGCCGGCATCGGCAAAGATGTTGATCAATTCCCCCATGCTGTAATGGTCTGGATTGGTCAGGTGAAAACATTCGCCGTCGCGGTCGGGAAGATGAGCCAGGTAATCCATGGCATCGACCACGTAGTCCACAGGCACGATGTTAGCCAGGCCGGTTTCGATACCGACCAGGGGAAACCAGGGTGGCAGCAGGTTGCGCAATTTCTTCAGGCCACTAAAAAGATAATAGGGGCCGTCAACCTTGTCGATCTCACCGGTTTCGGAGTGGCCGATCACTGCACCCGGGCGGTATACCCGCCAGGGGACGCGGCATTCCCGGCGCACAATGCCTTCGGAATCGTGCTTGGTGCGAAAGTAGGGATGCTCGAGGTTCTCGGCCTCGTCGAACATGTCTTCCTGCCAGATGCCCGGGTACATGCCACTGGCCGCAATCGAACTGACGTGGTGGAAGCAGCCGGCTTTTAGTTTTTCGGCACACTGCACGGCGTTGCGCGTCCCTTCGACGTTTGCCTTCTGCTGGCTCTCGGCATCGGCCTTCATATCGTAGATCGCGGCCAGATGGAAAAAGTGGTCGATTTCACCCTTGAGTTCTTTCAGGTCATTGTTGCTGATGCCAAGTCCCGGCTCGGTAAGGTCGCCATAGATCGGCTTGATGCGCCTTTTGCCGTTACTGTAGCGATCCTGCAAATCCTTTAACTTGTGTTTCGATTCTCTGCGCAGCAACACATATATTGTGCCTTTGCGATCAACCAGTTTTTGCAGCAGGAATTTACCGATAAAACCGGTGCCGCCGGTGACAAAGTAATTCATAGCCGAGCTCCTCAGATTATTCGAATTCTGTCGATTGGGATGGTGAGAAAAAGCGCCTTATGCTGTCCATTATCCGCCCCTAGTGTAACGTCCCCACCCGGCAAAGCAACGGGGTCTGGCCGCACCGCACCTTGGCAAAGTGCAGTTTGGGTATCCACGCTGATAAAAGCGGGAATGGGATTTGCTGTTGCCGGCGGGCTGAGGGAAAATAGCGCCCCTTCGTGCCCCGCCACCCCAGACAGGAGTAACAGTAATGCCGTCCCGGTCCGAATTAGCGAACGCCATTCGCGCCCTCAGCATGGATGCCGTGCAGCAGGCCAATAGTGGTCATCCCGGCGCCCCGATGGGTATGGCGGATATTGCAGAGGTGCTCTGGAACGATTTTATGCGCCATAACCCGGCCAATCCCGATTGGGTTAACCGCGATCGATTTGTGATGTCTAACGGCCATGGTTCGATGCTGGTCTACTCAATTTTGCATCTCTCGGGTTATGCGCTGCCGATGGAACAGCTGAAAAATTTCCGCCAGCTCCACTCGATTACACCCGGTCACCCGGAATACGGTTATGCGCCAGGAGTAGAGACCACCACGGGGCCCCTTGGCCAGGGGATTTGCAACGGGGTTGGAATGGCTATTGCCGAGAAAACCCTGGCGGCGCAGTTCAATCGTCCGGGTCACGCCATTATCGATCATCACACTTACGTATTCCTGGGGGATGGCTGCCTGATGGAGGGCATTTCACACGAGGCTTGCTCCCTCGCCGGAACTCTCGGTCTGGGCAAGTTGATTTGCTTTTACGACGATAATGGCATTTCCATCGATGGTGAAGTGGAGCATTGGTTTACCGACGATACCCCCGCGCGGTTCAGAGCTTATAACTGGCATGTCGTCCCGGGCGTCGATGGCCACAACGCTGAGCAAATTGCATCGGCTATTGCGCAGGCTCGCGCTGAGACCGATCGCCCCAGCCTGATTTGCTGCAAGACGATTATCGGCAAGGGAGCGCCCAACAAGCAGGGCAAGGAAATCTCCCATGGAGCCCCCCTGGGTGCCGATGAGGTGGCACTGGCGCGGGAGACCCTGGGTTGGTCACACCCGCCTTTCGAGATTCCCCCGGAGTATTATGCCCGGTGGGACGCCACCGAAGCCGGCCAGCAGTTGGAAGCCGACTGGCAGCAGGCGTTTGCCAGCTATGAAGCCGACCACCCCGGGCTTGCCGCAGAGTTCCAGCGTCGCATTGCGGGGGATTTTCCAGCCGGCTTCGCCGCCGCCGCCGATGCCTTTATTGCAGAATGCCAAAAACGGGGCGACTCCATCGCCAGCCGCAAGGCTTCCCAGAACTGCCTGAATGCTTACGGCCCCCTGCTACCCGAACTGCTTGGCGGCTCGGCTGACCTCGCCGGCTCGAACCTGACCTTGTGGACGGGTGCAATGGGCATATCCCGCGACGACGCCAGTGGCAATTATATTTATTACGGAGTGCGCGAGTTCGGGATGACCGCGATTATCAACGGTATTGCCCTGCACGGCGGATTCATTCCCTATGGCGGTACCTTCCTGATATTCATGGAATACGCGCGCAACGCCCTGCGCATGGCGGCGCTGATGCGACAGCGCAATATACAGGTTTACACCCACGACTCTATCGGGCTGGGCGAAGACGGCCCCACTCACCAGCCGGTGGAGCAAATCGCCAATCTGCGCGCTACACCCAAGCTTTCCACCTGGCGCCCCTGCGATGCGGTTGAGACTGCGGTTGCGTGGCGGGCTGCGCTGGAGCGTGTCGATGGGCCCACTGCCCTGGTCTTGTCTCGCCAGAGCTTGCCGCACCAGACTCGAAGCGAGGAGCAGGTCGCTGCTATCGCCCGTGGCGGCTATGTTCTGGTGGACTGTGACGGGACTCCTGAGCTGATTATTATTGCCACCGGCTCAGAGCTCGGTATTGCGGTCGAGGCCCAGGCTGATCTGGCGCAGCAGGGCCACCGGGTGCGGGTAGTGTCGATGCCCTGCGTGGATCGCTTCGAGGCTCAGGATGCGAGCTGGCGAGAGTCGGTGTTACCGGGCACTGTGCGCAGGCGAATCGCGGTGGAAGCCGGAGTCACATCCCCCTGGTACAAGTACGTGGGATTGGACGGCGTGGTGCTGGGGCTGGACCGCTTTGGCGAATCCGGGCCCGGGCCGCAGTTGATGGAGTACTTTGGCTTTACCAGTGCGGCCGTCAAGAAGGCGGCCGAGCGCCTGCTAGCGCAGTGACGAGCAGGGCTGCGGGGGGCCAATTATTGCGCCTGGCAATCAACGGCTACGGTCGCATTGGTCGCAGTGTGCTGCGGGCGCTGTACGAGTCGCAGCTGACGGATCGTTTGCGGGTGGTTGCAATCAACGAACCCGCCGAAATCCACAGGATGGCGCACCTGACTCGCTATGACTCCACCCACGGCCGGTTTCCCGGCCAGGTGGAGGTCAACGGCGGTCAACTGCAAATCAATAATGACAGTATCGCAACGCATCACTTTGAGCAGGTCGAAGAGCTGGACTGGGCCACCCCGGGAGTTGACCTTGTGCTGGAATGCAGCGGCAGCTTCAGCAGCCGCAGTGAAGCCGAACGGCATCTGGCTCGCGGTGCGGGGGCGGTGTTGTTTTCCCAGCCAGCGGCGGCAGATGTCGATGCCACCGTGGTATACGGCTATAACCATCGGCAGATTCTTGCGACCCACCGAATCCTGTCGGCGGCATCCTGCAGTACCAATGCCGTGGTGCCAGTGATCGATGCCATCGAGCGCGCCTTCGGCGTGGAGCATGGCGTAATCACCACCATTCACTCCGCAATGAACGACCAGCCGGTGATCGATGCCTACCACCATACCGACCTGCGAAAAACCCGCAGTGCCATGCACTCGATCATCCCCATCGAAACCGGCCTTGCCCGCGGTATCGACCGTGTGATGCCGGCGCTTGCGGGGCGTTTCCAGGCCCAGGCAATGCGTGTTCCAACCATGAATGTTTCGGTTATCGACCTTTCGATCGTGTTGTGCTGCGATGTCAACGAGGCCGCGGTCAATGCGGCACTGCTCAGTGCTAGTCAAGACGGTTATTGTGGCGTTTTGGGCTACACTGAAGAACCATTGGCATCCTGCGATTTCAACCACGATCAGCATTCTGCTATTGTGGATGCCAGCCAGACCCGGGTCGCGGGCAAGCGACTGGCGAAAATCCTGGTTTGGTTTGACAATGAATGGGGCTATGCCAACAGAATGCTGGATGTCGCTGCCTACTGCCAATCCGTCGGCGTTGGCGGGTGACAATCCGCGGGTTCCATCTCGAATCGGATAAGCCATCAACCGTCCGGGGCAGGGTTCAGCTGGCAGGCGGTGTGGCGAGGCCCGCGCGGACTCGCGGTGCATGAAACAACGATGAATAAAACAACGATGAATGAATAAACAGGGAGGCTGCATGGCCGTAATCAAGATGTCGGAGCTCGATCTGTCGGGACAACGGGTGCTGATTCGTGAAGACCTCAACGTGCCCCTAAAGGACGGTAAAGTCGCCAGCGATGCCCGAATAAGGGCGGCTTTGCCAACGATTAAACAAGCACTGGAAGCCGGTGCTGCGGTTTTATTGGCGTCACACCTCGGGCGCCCGGACGAAGGTGCCAGCGCTGAGGAAAATGCACCCTATAGCCTCCAGCCCGTCGCCGATCATCTTGGGGCGCTGCTGCAGCGCCCTGTACCTCTGGTAAAAGACTACCTGCAGCAAGCGGTTGCGATAGCGCCGGGCGACGTGGTGCTGCTGGAAAATGTTCGTTTCAATGCGGGTGAAAAGAAAGATGACGAGGAATTAGCCAAAGCCTATGCGGGTCTGTGCGATGTTTTTGTCATGGACGCATTTGGCACGGCGCATCGGGCACAGGCATCCACCCATGGCGTGGCTCGTTTCGCAGCGCTTGCTTGCGCCGGCCCACTGTTGGCGGCGGAACTGGATAACTTGCGCCGTGCACTTGCAGAGCCGGCGAGACCCGTGGTGGCTATAGTCGGGGGGTCAAAGGTTTCCACCAAGCTTACCGTGCTGGAAGCCCTCAGCGAAAAAGTTGACCAACTCATTGTTGGAGGCGGCATCGCCAACACGTTTCTGGCGGCGAAGGGTTTTTGCGTGGGCAAATCCCTGTGTGAGCATGACCTGATTCCCCAGGCTGAACGCCTGTTGCAGCGTTGTGAAATTCCCCTGCCGAGCGATGTTGTCGTAGGCAGTGAGTTCAGTGAATCGGCTGCGGCCACGGTCAAGGCGGTGGAGGATGTCGGTGAAGACGATATGATCCTGGATATAGGCCCTGAATCTGCCCGCAAGCTGGCGGATATCCTTGAAGGAGCCAAAACCATCATCTGGAACGGTCCGGTGGGTGTTTTCGAATTCGACCAGTTTGGTGAGGGCACCCGGGTCATGGCGCAGGCAATCGCGGATTCTGACGGTTTTTCTATCGCCGGCGGGGGCGATACCCTGGCCGCGGTGGATAAATACGGGATAGCCGATCAAATATCCTACATATCGACCGGCGGCGGTGCCTTCCTCGAGTACGTCGAGGGTAAGGTTTTACCGGCGGTAGCCATGCTGGAGCAGCGGGCCGGCCAGGGGTAACGGGCAGACAACGTTATGCCGATCAATATCAATGCCGTTCTGCACCATATTCACACGCTGAATATGGCGAAACTGACCGAGGCCGAGCCGGCGGTTCTGCAATACTTCAGGCACTATGGAATCAACTTTGCAGAAACCTCCATCGGGGTGAGGCAACATATCGGTCGCTTCAGGAGCGGCCATTTCGACATTGTCTGCCAGATGTATCTGCGTGAACGACCCCGGGGAACGGTTTTCCTGGTGCACGGATATTTCGATCATGTCGGTTTGTACGCTCCCCTGATCGGCTACCTGCTGGAAAAAAATTACTCCGTGGTGGCATTC
>JAHEGP010000265.1 GCA_024645065.1 Cellvibrionales bacterium
AGCTCGTAACAATCCTGCACCCGGATATGCCGCTGGTCAGGCCGAGGGTGCACGGTGATGCCGTCAGCGCCCGCGTCGATGCACATCTGCGCATGTCGGGTCACCGAGGGATACTCGGTGTCTCGGGAGTTGCGAATCAGCGCGATCTTGTTGAGGTTGATGCTCAGGTCGGTCATCGCGTCTTGCGATATGCCCGGGTGATGATGATCGGCTGCAGCGGAACGTCGCGGTACATGCTGACCTCTCCGGTGGGTTGCAGCGCCATTGCATCGACAGTGTCCATACCGTCGATGACCTTGCCAAACACGGCGTAACCCGGGTTGCGATTGGACCAGTCCAGTGAAGCATTCATCCGCAGATTAATAAAAAATTGTGAGGTGGCGCTGTCCGGGTTGTTGGTGCGTGCCATGGCGATCGTGCCGCGCTCGTTGCGCAGGCGATTGTTGGCCTCGTTGACGATCGGGGCGGCGCTGGACTTTTGCTGCATCTGTGGATCGAAGCCACCGCCCTGCACCATGAAGTTCGGGATCACCCGGTGAAAGATGGTGCCGTCATAAAAGCCGCGATCAACGTAGGCGAGGAAATTGCTCACGGTCACGGGCGCTTTTTCCGGGTAAAGCTCGATGCGGATGTCACCCAGGTTGGTTTGCATGATCACCACGGGCGTCGCGGTCTGGTCGTCCTCAGCGTGGCTTGCCGCGGACAGTACCAGCAGGTTCACGAGTAGACCTAGCGAAAGATAGCCAAGAATTTTCATAGTCTAGCGCCATTCGTTGCGTTTACGTTTCGGTGTGATACGGGGAATGATCAGCGCCAGCAGCACGCCAAAACCAACGGCGAAAACGCCATTGATAAACCATTCGCGGTTTGAGGAATCTCCCAGCCGGGCGTTTTCACCCTTCAGCACATCGATCTCGTGCTGCAGCAGCTGGTTGGACTCCATCAGTTTCTTGTTGTTGCGGTCAAGGGAAATGGCATCGGCGGAAATTTCCGTGATGTGAGTCAGCTCGGCCCTGGCCTCGCTGCCGACCGCCAGAGCGGCCTCAAGCTGCTGGTTGAGCTGCTCCAATTGCGCCTGCAGATCGACAACCTGGGTCTTGAGGGGCTCATTTTCGCTGGTGAGTTGCTCGATCCGGGCCTGTGCCTCGGCCAATTGCTCGCGCCCCGACGGCTCTTCCATCAGGTAGCTGTTGTTGACCCAGCCGCGGGTGCCATCCTCGGTTCTAATCTGGCTGAATCCGGCTTTGCTGTCCACCTTCAGCAGGGTGACCTTGGTGCCCGACTCGAGCATTTTGATAACGCGGTAGCGGTTACTGTTTCCCGAGCGCAGATCAAGGGGCATTTGATCAGAAAGCCAGCGGGTTTGCGCCGCCACTGCGTCCAGGCTTATCAGTGGCATCAGCAGCCACACGCCGCACAGCAGAAAGATTTTCACAATTTGACTCCGTTGCTCGTCATACGATGAAGCTGAACAGGACCTGTCGATCAATAGTATTCAATTGCGCAAGCCAGACAACCGGGGCTCTGGCTAATGTCGCAATAATGCCGAAGCATTTCCAGAAGCTATCGCCGCTCAGGGCAACACTTTTTTAAACGGCTTGACCTGCACCTGGCGGTAGACTCCGCCCGTGACATAGGGGTCGTCATCGGCCCATTGTCGCGCCGCGTCCAGGTCGTCGAATTGAGCGATAACCAGGCTGCCGCTGAATCCGGCCTCACCGGGGTCCTCGTTGTCGATGGCAGGGTGGGGCCCTGCCAGCAGCAGCCTGCCCTCATCCTTGAGTTGCTGCAAGCGTTCAAGATGTCGAGGCCTGGCGGCAAGCCGCAGCGCCAGGCTATCGGCTACATCCTCGCTGATAATGGCGTAATACATAAGAGTTCTCGTGATCGTTAGCCGTTGTTACCAACATCTTCTTCCTTGAGGTGAGGGGCCAGAATGGCAACAGTAACCAGCGACAGGGCGATTGTAAAACCAAGGGAACTGTACAGTTTGTAGCTGACCCAAAAATCCTCACTGTACTGGTAGGCGATGTAGAGGTTGAGCGCGCCGACAATGAAGAAATAACCGGACCAGATATAATTCAGCCGGGTCCAGATATTGTAGGGCACCTGTAACTGGCTGCCCAGGGTGCGAGCAATCAGGTTTTTCTCGCCGATGAACTGGCTGCCTAAAAAAACCAGCCCCATCGCCCAGTTGAAAATGGTCGGCTTCCACTGAATGAACAGTTCATTGCGCAATAAAATCGTGGCGCCCCCGAATACCAGCACAGCAATCAAAAGCCAGAGCTGGCGCTTTTCAAGCTTGCCGGTGGTGAGGCGGGCAATGCCAACCTGCGCCAAAGTCGCCAGCATCAGCACCGCTGTCGCCGTGTAAATGCCGTCGAACTGGTAGTCGATCGGGCCGAACTCGATATGCGTTCCGTCCATCTTGTAAACGGCAAAAAACAGCACTATCGGCACCAGCTCGAGAAATTGTTTCATGCGGTTCTCTTTCCAGTGTGCAACAGGGGCGTAAGTATACTGCAACTGGCCCGCAGTGAAACCCGTTGCGGGGGATTCTCGAGCCTTGGCGCTGGGCTCCTGATTGCTCTGGGGGTGGTTTCTCACCGCCCGGCCAGCGGTGTGCGGGCTTGATCGCTCGACCCCTGGCGCTTGCGGAGGTCACGTCGAAGCGCCGATAATCCGGCTTCAGGCGCCTGGCAACCCGGAAAGAAACCATGAATGCAGATTTACACTGTCACAGCACGGCCTCGGATGGTGAGTTGGCCCCGCGGGAGTTATTTTCGCAGGCGGTGGCCGCCGGCGTGGAGCTGCTCGCACTGACCGATCATGACACCGTTGCGGGATTTGTCGAGCTGCGTGCCGCGCTTGCACAGCAGCCCGCCAGCAGTTGTCGGCTTGTCAGCGGGGTTGAGCTCTCCACCGTTTGGAACAAGCACGGTGTGCACGTGGTAGGTCTTGACATCGATGAAAGCGCCGGGCCAATGCGGGAAGCGTTGGCGAGGCAGTATCAGGTGCGCATGGATAGGGCCCGGCGAATCGCCGAAAAGCTGGCGCGCGGGGGCATGGCGGGAGCCTGGGACGGTGCCATGGCGCTGGCCGGGGGCGCCGCGCCCTGTCGCCCGCATTTTGCTGCCTGGCTGGTGCAGCGCGGTTATTGCCAGAGCAGCGGGCAGGCTTTTGATCGCTATTTGAGCAATCGCAAAATGGCGGGCATTAACCATAACTGGCCCACACTCGAGGAAGCGGTGGCATGGGTCGTGGACGCTGGCGGCGTTGCGGTGCTGGCGCACCCGGAAAACTATAGCCTGACCCGGGCCAGGCTGCGGGCCCTGACGGCTGACTTCGTCGCAGCCGGTGGGCGGGCGATAGAGTTGGCAGGGCTGGGGAAAACCCCTGCGGTGGCGCAGTCGCTGGAGCAACTGTGTCGTGAATATGCGCTGGCGGCGTCGGTTGGTAGCGATTATCATGGCGCCCACATGAGTTGGAAGCGGCTGGGTTGTACCCGCAGTATCCCGGCAGATATTGTTCCGATTTGGGATCTTTTCCAGTGAGCGCCAGAAGCGTCGGGCCCCACCTGTGTAACAGGTTCGGCGAGTGGTGCCGGGCATCGTGTAGCGCAGCATCGAGTACCCCATGAGCCAGTTCTTCCATATTCATCCGGAAAATCCCCAACAGCGCCTGATTCAACAGGCGGCCGAGATCGTTCGCAAGGGCGGGGTTATTGCATACCCGACTGATTCAACCTATGCATTGGGTTGTCGTCTGGGTGACAAGGAGGCTCTGGAGCGGATTCGACGCATTCGCCGGCTCGATGCCAAACATAACTTTACCCTGATGTGTAAAGACCTGTCCGAGATTGCAATTTACGCCAAGGTCAGCAACCAGGCTTACCGCTCGCTCAAGGCCCATTCACCCGGTCCCTATACTTTTATTCTCACCGCCACCAATGAAGTGCCCCGGCGCATTCTCCACCGTAAACGGCGCACCGTCGGTATCCGGATACCCGACAATGCCATTGCCCTGGCCCTGCTGCAGGAGCTGGATGAGCCACTGCTGAGCGTCACCCTGCGG
>JAHEGP010000266.1 GCA_024645065.1 Cellvibrionales bacterium
AGCGCAAGGTCGTGGGGAGGGTGGTGGCCGCCCAGCGCGTCGACACAGGCTTTGAACAAGGAGGGAAAATCGACCGCGTGCTGGTGGATCAGGGGGAGGCTGTGGTAGTCGGACAGCAGCTTGCGACCCTCGACAAGCGCCTGCTGGAAGTCGATGGCAAGCAACTCGAAGCGCAGCTGCGCGAAACCCGGGCGCGACTCGGTCTGGTCTTGTCCAGCCTCAAGCGCCAGCAGCTGTTAAAAAAGCAGGGGTTTAGCGCGGAACAACAGATCGATGAGTTGGCTTCACAAAAGCAGGCCCTGTTGGCTGGCATCGAGCGCTTGCGCGCAGGCCTCGATGCGAATCGGCTGCAGTTGGAAAAAACCGTACTGGTGGCGCCTTATGACGGCGTTATCAGCAAGCGCTTCGAGGACGAGGGCGCCGTCGTAGGGGCCGGGGAGCCGGTCCTGCAATTGCTGGAAGCAGGGCAGTTGGAGGTGGTTTTCGGGGTGCCGGTGGATATGGCCAATGGCCTCGAGCAGGGTAAGCCATACCCGGTTACCGTCGGCAAGGATACATTTCAGGCTAGTCTGATCGCGATTGGCTCCGATCTCAACGCGATAACCCGAACCGTTACGCTGCGTTTCGCCTTGCCCGATGAGGCCCGGCTGCGTGATGGTGAGTTGGCCCTGTTGATGCTGACCCGCGAGGTACAGGAATCCGGCTACTGGTTGCCCGTATCGGCCCTGGCCGACGGTGTGCGGGGACTCTGGAACAGTTACCTGTTGGAGCCGCTGGCTGACAAGCAGTACCGGGTTCTCGCAGTTAACGTCGGTGTCTTGCATGTCGAGGCCGATCGCGTTTATGTCAGCGCAGAGTTCGATGGCAAGCAGGTGATTGCCACCGGATTGCACCGGGTCGTGCCGGGGCAAATTGTCAGCTCCACACCTGGCGAAGAGGGCTAGTCACCGTGTTTGCCCAACGTGTCAGTAATCCCAGATTGCTGGTATTAGGTATCGCCCTGCTTTTGGTTGCAGGTCTGGGCGCACTCAATTCCCTGCCGCGCAGTGAGGATCCGGACCTGACCAATCGCTGGGCATCGATCGTTACCCCGTTTCCCGGCGCGAGCGCCGAGCGGGTGGAAGCACTGGTGAGCGAGAAGATCGAGGTCAAGCTTCGCGAACTGCACGAAATAGAGCACATCCATTCCAATTCCCGGCCCGGGCTGTCGGTGGTTACCCTTGAATTGCTGCCGACCGTTTATGACACCGAGCCGGTGATGGCCCGGGCCCGGGATAAGATCAATGACCTGCTGCCCGTTCTGCCCGAGGGGGCCGCTGTACCGCTGTTCGACGACCAGCGCAGCGGCGCATTCACTGTAATCGCCGCGCTGCGATGGAGTGGCAGCGGCGAGGTGGATATGAATGCCCTTGGGCGCTACGCCCAGGAACTGGCCATTCGCCTGCAGAATCTTGCGGGAACCGAGTACGTCAGCCGTTTTGGTGAGCCCATCGAGGAATTCCAGGTCACGGTAGACATTGCCGAAGCATCGGCTTTGCAGCTAACTACCCGGGACATCTCGGCAGCCATAGGCAGGGCAGACGCCAAGGTGTCCGCAGGACAGTTGTACCACAGCCAGTTCCAGTGGCAGATGGAAGTCAGTGGCGCGCTGGATTCGCGTCAACGGATACGAATGATTCCACTTAAACCGGGGGCTGGTGGAGAAATTATCCGTCTGGGTGATATTGCCAGGGTTGAGCGCGGCATTCGCACTCCCGCTGAAGAGTTGGCGATTATCGATGGCGGCGACGGGGTCGTGGTAGCTGCACGCATTCGCCCGGACATACGGGTCGATAGCTGGACGCGCTCGGTGCAGGACCTGCTGCAGGAATTCGAGCAGCAACTGCCCCTGCAGATCGAGTTGCGCCCGCTGTTTAACCAGAGTGTGTACACCGAGGCCCGGTTGGGCGAGCTGGCCGGTAATGTGGGTATCGGCTTCTGTGTGATATTGCTGGTGCTGCTGGTAACCCTCGGGTGGCGCGCCGCGCTCATCGTTGCGTGCTCACTGCCCCTGGTCGTTTGTTTTACGTTTTTCTGTATGCAGCTGTTTGGCATTGCCATTCACCAGATTTCCATTGCGGGCCTGATAGTGGCACTGGGCATCGTGGTGGACAACGCAATAGTGATTACCGATGGCATCGCCCAGGATCGCAAGCGTGGTCTGAATCGCTATGCAGCGATCAGCGCAGCCCTGAAGCACTACTGGCTGCCGTTACTGGGGTCGACCCTGACAACCATTCTGGCGTTCATGCCGATCGTGTTGATGCCCGGCCCGGCTGGAGAATTCGTCGGCGCTATTGCAATCACCGTCATTTTTTCGCTGATTGGCTCTTTTGTCATATCCCATACCATCGTGGCGGGGCTGGCAGGCCGGTTTATCCAAAGCAAGCAGGAGGGAGTTTACCACTGGTACCAGCACGGCATCGAGATGCCAGGGTTGCAGGCGGCCTTCAGTCGTTCGTTGCGGTGGTCTATTGCACACCCGGTTACCAGCGTTGCAGCGGTGGCATTGGTGTCAGCCATCGGCATTGTCGCGGGCCAGTCGATGACCGAGCAATTCTATCCCCCGGCAGACCGGGACATGTTTCATATCGAGGTGTTCAATGATGCCCAGGCCAGTATTAACGCCACCCGAACATTGGTGGAGCGTATCGACCAGGAGGTGGTGGCCCAGCCAGGTATCATTGAAACCCAATGGTTTGTTGGCAACAGTGCCCCATCCTTTTATTACAATCTGATCGCCAACAAGGATGGCATGCCCCAGTACGCCCAGGCGATGGTGACCGCAGCTGATTACCGGGCGGCAGACAAGGCGATCCTGGCCCTGCAAAAGCAACTCGATCAGCAGTTTGGCGAGGCACAAATCCTGGTTCGTAAACTGGACCAGGGGCCACCCTATAATGCGCCGGTGGAGTTGCGGATTTATGGGGCCAACCTGGATACCCTGAAACAATTGGGTGAGGAACTGCGTGGCATACTGGCGAACATTCCCAATGTACTGCACACCCGGGTTACCCAGGATGTCGCCAAGCCAAAAATCTGGGTCGATATTCGCGAGGAAGAAGCACAACTGGCGGGCTTGCGGCTCAATGACGTGGCGCAACAACTGCGTGACTCCCTGTCTGGCAGCATCAGTGGCTCAGTGGTAGAGAGCACAGAAGAGCTCCCCGTGCGCCTGCGAATCACTGATGATGACCGCGGCCTGTATCGCAATCTTGCCAGCACCCAACTGGTGTCCAGCTTTTCCAGTGAGGCGGGAACCCAGGTCAACATACCACTGGCTGCTCTCGGCGAGCTGCGTCTGGCACCGGCTCGATCAAACATTGCGCGCCGCAACGGGCAGCGGGTGAATACCGTCGAGGCTTTCGTGGCGGTGGGGGTATTGCCGGAGACCGTCCTGCAGGCGTTGAGACAGCAACTCGACGCGAAGGGCTTTATCCTGCCCGCCGGATATACCCTGGAGGTCGGGGGTGAGTCGGCCAAACGCGACGAGTCGGTGGGGAACCTGCTGGCCTACGTCGGGGTCGTGCTGACCCTGTTGGTGGTCACGGTGGTGCTGACCTTCAACTCGTTTCGTCTCAGTGCCATCGTATTCCTGGTCGCCTTCCAGTCTGCGACCATGGGCATGCTCAGTGTGTTTCTTGCCGGTTACGCCTTCGGGTTTATCATCATTGTCGGCCTGATGGGCTTAATGGGGCTGGCCATCAATGCCGCCATCGTCATTCTGGCGGAACTCAAGTCAAACCCCGCGGCTTGCCGCGGGGATAGTGCCGCGATCCATGGGTCGGTGCTGCTGTGCACTCGCCATATCGTTTCGACCACGATCACCACAGTAGGGGGATTTTTGCCCCTGATCTTCGACAGTGGCAATTTCTGGCCACCTTTTGCGGTAGCCATTGCCGGGGGTACCGCGCTGACTACCCTGGTGTCCTTTTATTTCGTGCCTGCAGCGTTCAAGCTGGCGGTGAAGCGGCGGCCGATTCGTAGCAGCTCGGCAGCAGAACCCCTGCCCGGAGCGATGGCGACCGCCT
>JAHEGP010000267.1 GCA_024645065.1 Cellvibrionales bacterium
ATGCTCCAATCCATCGTTGCAGCCTTTGAAAAGGGCGCGCCATTTCCTGCAGGCTACGCCTTGACTTGAATCATCTGGTAAGCTCTGCATGCGACAATATCACCCTGAAAGAGTACTAGTGTGCCACCTGCAGAGCGTGTTCCCGCAGCTGTTCCGGGCTCAGGTCCAGCAGCTTGACAATGTCCAACTCGGGGTGGGCCTTGCCAAAGAGCCAGCCCTGGAGATAGCGACACCCCAGGCCCGAGAGGTACTCCAGCTGGTGACTGCTCTCCACCCCTTCGGCCACGATATTCATTCGCAGTCCCTGAGCCATCGCCACTATAGCTTCCACCAGAGAGGTATTACTCCCCTCGGCAACTGCGCCGATAAAGCTCTGGTCAATTTTAAGGGTATCAATTGGATATTGATGCAGGTAACTCAGGGATGAATAGCCCGTTCCAAAATCATCCAGCGCAAAATCCACTCCTTCATCGCTGAGTCGTTGCAATTTACGGGTAATGTGCTCCTGGTCCTTGAGCAACACACTCTCGGTGATCTCCAACTCCAGACACTGGGCCGGAAAACCTTCTTCGGCCAGGGTGGCAAGCACAAAATCCACAAAGTCTTCCTGCTCAACCAGCAGCGAGGACAGGTTGACGGCCAGTTTGATCGTGGGGCGCCCACTGGGAAACCACGACTTGACTGCGCGACAGGCGTTACGCAAAACCCACTTGTCGACATCCAGAATCAGCCTGATTTCCTCTGCAATGGAGATAAAATCCGCGGGATACATCAGGCCCCTTTCGGGATGCTGCCATCGCACCAGCACTTCGACGCCCCTGATGGCGCCGGTCTGGATATCCACCTGGGGCTGGTAGCAAAGGCTAAGCTCACTATCACTGATCGCACGACGAATATCGGCTTCAAGACCCAGCCGATTTGCCGGTGAACGATTCATATCGGGGGAAAACAGGCAGTAACTGTCACGCCCCTTACTCTTGGCATTGTACATCGCCACATCGGCGTTCTGGATCAGGGTTTCCATGTCTTCGCCGTCTGCGGGGAACATGGCGATGCCGATACTGCAGCCAATGTAGATTTCATGCCCCTTGATATAGAACGGCTGTTTTAACGCGTGGATGAATTTGTCAGCAATTTGCTCAACCCCCTCGATACTGGTGACTTCGGGGAACAGCAGAATAAACTCGTCGCCACCAAACCGGGAGAGGGTATCGCTGCTGCGCATGCTCTCCAGGAGCCGCTGTGCAACGGATTGCAGCAGGCGATCACCCAGGGGATGCCCGAGGGTATCGTTTACCACTTTGAAGCGATCCAGATCGAGAAACATGACCGCGAACTGGCTATTATTGCGGGTGGCTTTGAATATTGTGACCGATAGTCGGTCCTTGAACAGCACCCGATTGGGCAATCGCGTCAGTAAATCATGGTACGCCTGGAAATTGATATAGTCTGCTGCTTCCTTTCGTTCAGTGATGTCGCGTGCGCTGCCGTATAGCATCAACTCTCCCCTTTCGAACCCTGGTATCCCTTGCTGTGGATTGTTCGAGGAGCTGACCGTGACTTCAAAGTAGTGTTTGCGGGCAAACAGTCCATTGCTCCTGAAGCACAGCTCTGCGGTTGCGAGCTGGTCGCCCTCCTGGATCACGCGTTCGAAAAACAGCCTGGCCTGATCACAATCCTCAGGGTCGATCAGCTCCGTGATATGCGCACCTGTCATTGATTCGGGGCTGAAGTTCAACAAGGCCTCGGCCCGGTCGTTAATGAAACTGACATGGCACGCATGGTCGAGAATAAAAATCAGGTCCGGCGAGTTGTTTACGATAAAGCGATGCAGCTGCTCGGATTGAACAAGTCGCTGCTGCATTGCCCGGTTTTCCCGCTGCAATCGTATTTTGCGCAGGGCGTTGTTCAGGGTGGCCATTAATTCCTGGGTGGTGAAAGGTTTTTTTATATAATCATAGGCCCCTTGCTTGAGTGCGGTGCTCACAGCCTCAAAACCGGAGTCACCACTGATGACAATAACCAGGCTGTCAATCCGTTGCTGTTCTATGTGCTGCAGCACGCTGTACCCGTCAACTCCCGGCATCAGCAGGTCGAGTAACACCAGGTCGAAAGGCGCGCACTGCAGCGCCTCTATGGCATCACCGCCAGTTGCCGTCAGTACCGGTTGGCACTGATGAAGTTGCAGCAGGTCCCGGAGACTCTGACGCATCCGAGCATCATCCTCTACCAGCAATATTCTAGCTTCAGCTAGCTCAGCATCCATTCACCGAATTCCCATAATAAGCCAAAGGACCACCCCGCGCAGGCGTTGGCGCGCAACCCTGAGTGCGCCCTACTCCCACATGGGCAGGCACCGCCCGGGTTAAATAACCTTACTTGGGTAAATATACCTGAAAGCGAGTGCCCTGCGCACTGCTACGAAAGGCGATACTGCCATTTGCCTTATCTATTAGTGACTTAACGATACTCAAGCCAAGTCCATCATGGTCGCCGCCCTTGGTGGACTGAACCGGTTTGAAGATATTTTCGCGCACCTTGGAAGGCATCCCTGGACCATCGTCAACCAGCAACAGTTCAACGTAGTTGCCGCTATCCATATACACCTCAGCACTGGTCTTCACCAGGATATGGCCGCCGTCGTCCACGGCTTCAATCGCATTGCCAATGAGGTTGCGCAATATCTGCTGTAAAGCCACTGCATCAATGTGGGCTAGCGCTTCCTGCTCGTCCAGCTCCAGTACCAGGCTGATATTTCTGGGCTCCAGTACTGTGGCGCGATAAACACGAACCAGCCGGGTAATCGCCATATTGACATCAGTTTTGACCGGGACAGAGCCTGACCTGGCCGGAATTCGCCATCCTTTGAGCAATTCAGCGGCGCGTTGCAGTTCCTCCCTGACGATGGCCAGTTCTTCATAGTGCGCCCCGTCCTGCAACAACTTGTGTTCGAGAATGCTCAGATAATTGCTGGCTACATTGAGTGGATTGCTGAGCTCGTGCATCATCTCACGCACTGTGTTCGACGGGACTTGAAGGGGATCCTGTTTGACTGGCGGCATAGTTTCCCCCGGGTTGGCACGCTGTCTGCGCAGCAGGCGCGCGAGAATCTCGCACAGCAGTTGCAGGTAACGCGGTCGGTTAGACAGTTCCAGCAGCGCTCGGTGGCTGCCTCCCACCACAACCAGCAAGCCATACTGGGGATCGACGATTACCGGGAGGCACAGCGCTGCGGCTTGCCCCAGCATGCCAAGCATCTGTTCGTCCGCCAGGCTGTGATTCTCGCTTGCGCTGCTCAATAGCCTGGCTTTAGCCTGGTCATAAGCCATCGCCATCCCGCTGCGTGCAGGTCTCAGTGAGATATGCCAGTCAGCGTCCTCCGCTTGCGCAAGCAGCGCGTCGCGACCGTCAGTAAAACCGACTAACTGATGGGTTGAAGCTGAGTGCAGGAGTATTCGGAACTGCTTGCAGCCAATTGCCTGCACCAGTACCCGGGCAAAAACACGTCGCGGTTCAACCCCCGCAGACTCATCCGCGCTCACAGCCGCGACTATCGTCTGAACCTGGAGCAGGTCATCGACCAGTTTACCGAGGGTCAGCAGCGGCTGTGGCGAGTACTCCCCGTTTGCCGGAATAGACAGCTCTGCTGCCAACTGGCGGGTTTCGGCCCGGGCCTGGGTTACTATCTCCTCAGCCAGGTCGCGTTCGACACCAAACCAGCGCTGCGCGACGTCCAGGCCCTCACTGACCTCGCTCGGGTCAGCGTTGGCAAGCCTGGCCGCCAGGTTTGAAATTCGGATCAGTGGATGCGCGTCAGCGACCTCTTCAAAATTGTGGTCCTGGTAGCGCAGGGCGTCTGCCAGGAACCCTGGCATACCCCATTGCCGGATCAGCTGGTAGGCCCAGGCACTGTGGCCCTCGGGATAAAGCTGGCGGCCTAAGGATAAAATCGCCTGCTCATCGCTTGTTGGCCTGAGGCGGCCAGACTCCGCGGCCGCGGCGACCACAATCCTGAGGGGACCGATACCCTGAAGCAGCCCGACCAGATAAGCTTCAGCC
>JAHEGP010000063.1 GCA_024645065.1 Cellvibrionales bacterium
GACAGCTTGGCAAAAAAATCCGGGTCCTGCTGCTTTATCCGGGTTGCCCACCTTCTGTTATTCTCGAAAATTTCCTCAAGCATCTCGCTGCCTTCTTGTGCATTAGTTAAAGTGCGCCAGGTAGCGCTATCCAGCCCCACACCCATCCGATCGAACGCTCCCCGCCCCCAGGGCGCGCAACTGACGATCGTGCAGGGCAGACAATAACACCAGAGCCAGGATCGCGCCAAGCAGGGCAAAAGCCATATCACTCTGGGTATCCCAGATATACCCCTGGGTTCCAAGGAAAGATTCTGCCGCCGTACCACTGAGCAGCGCGACCCACCACTCGATCAATTCATAAAACGCACTAAAGGCCAGACAGACGCAAATCACCAGGAAATTGAGCCAGGCACGGGTCCTTACTACGCGATTCCTGAGCAATATTTCCCGCGCAATGATCGCCGGCACAAAGCCCTGGGCAAAATGCCCGAGCTTGTCGTAATTGTTGCGCTCGAAGCCAAACCAGGGCTTGATGGTATCGAACAATGGCACCTCGGCATAAGTGTAATGCGCGCCGACCAGCAATACGATGCTGTGCAGCAGGATCAGTAGGTACAGCAAATCGGTGAGCGGGAATCGCCGGTAGGTGAGAAGTAGCAGCAGCAGCCCAAGGATGGCCGGAGAAGCCTCCAGCAGCCAGGTGTAATAGTCCTTCGGAGCGATGGCCGACCAAACCAGCACCAGGATGAATAGCAGCAACCAGATCAGCTTCTTCATGGGCTATCGATCTCGGGAGCGGGACCGGCGCCGCACGCCATTGCTTCTACCGGCAGAGCCGCGCTCTTCTGACCGCGCTGCCGTGGCCTGAAGCGTAAATACGGTTTCGATGTAGCTTATCATATGCTGCAGATACTCTGGAGACAGGCCGCGCAAAGCCTCCAGGGAACGCATCGCCAGCCTTTCGGGGTTGAGGGGGCCGGAATTCTCCGGGCAGCCCTGTACTGCCTCTGCCAGCAGCTCTCGGGTCCTGCGCCCGGCCTGTGTCTTCCTGAGCCAGCGGGCGGCGCGCAACTCGCGAAACGCATTCCCGTTTGTGGGGACCATTGCACCTGCAGCCGGGATTGTCGCGGCCAGAGCCTCCTGCTCCTGCTGCAGTAACAGCTTCTCCAGGCCGACGGCCTTGCCGGAGCTCGCTGCGGGCTCGTCCCGCTGTTGCAGTCGATCGAGCAATTCCCCCAATGGACGATGCTTATTGGGTCGTTGCAGGCTAAGGGCCAGGCGCTTGAACTCGCGCAACTTGCCTTTATCCACCCACTGCTGGAGGCTGGCGGCAGACTGGGGAAATTGTTCACACAGGGTATCGAGGGATTGCGCCACCTCGTGCCGGGCAAGCTGGAATTGCTGTTGATAGTCAAGCAGGGCGGCCTCGGCCCGGTGCAGCAGGCTCGACCCCACCGGGCCGCCATGGCGCCCGGCCCGGTGCAGCAAGGCCTCGATAAAATGAAAGCGCGGCGGGTCGAAATTGTCGGCCCCGGCGTCCCGCAATTGCAGCAGGGCACTACCAAGCTGCTCAGCCGAAGCCCCGGCTGCCGTTCCCGGCTGGACTGCGGCAGCCATCGTCAGGACCCGCCAGCGCGGGGCACCGGCGCCAATTCAACCCGCCGATTCAAAGACCGGCCGGCCTCGTCACGATTTGCGACCACTGGGTGCTGGTCACCGAAGGCTGCGGCAAATACCAGTGAGGCCGGCATGTTTTCCTCAATCAGTGCCCGGGTCACGGTGAGGGCTCGCTCAGCCGACAGCTGCCAGTTGTCGACAAACTGGAGGTTACCGCTCTGGATGGGCAGGTCGTCGGTAAATCCGCTCACCATCAACAGACCGTCGCGCTCAGTCAGATAGACCCGCAATGGCTCAACCAGTGACCTGAGCAGCTCTCTTCCCCCGGGTTCGAGTTGATCGGAATTCAAGGCAAACAGGACACTGCCGCGAATGCCAATACGACCATCGCGGAGGGTTACGCGGCCCGTCGCCAGGGGCCCGGCAAGCGCCTGCTCCAATGCGATGCGCCGCTGCTGTTCCAGCTGGTGCTGGCGGGTTTCATGTTGCAGTGAATGAACCAGGTCGACCTGGATGCCGAGGGTCCAGACCAGCAGGAGCACGAAAATGCCCACCAAGCCCGCCATCAGGTCGCCAAATATCGCCCATACCGGGGCTGGGGAACTGACACTATCCTCCAGCTGCTCCATTACTCGACCTCACCGACAACGAGCTGCCCCTCGCCCGGCTGCCGCAGTTGCTCAAAGACCTCGCGCTGGGAGAGCAGGCTTTGGTCGATAATCTCCCGCGCCTGGGCAACGTAATAGGCCATTTGTTCGTCGCTGCGGAT
Source organism: Cellvibrionales bacterium (assembly GCA_024645065.1). Taxonomy (GTDB): domain Bacteria; phylum Pseudomonadota; class Gammaproteobacteria; order Pseudomonadales; family JAHEGP01; genus JAHEGP01. The sequence continues at coordinate 2,369 of JAHEGP010000063.1, forward strand.
TGCGCTGTCGGTCAAGGACGTTTCGATCCGGGAGAGGCTTGAGAGCAGCTGCGTGTTGGATTCATTAAATAGCCCAATGGCCGCGCTAAAAGATTCGCCCAGACTCGCCATCTCGGCGGCGCCCGCCGTGAAGAGCTGGGCCGCCTCGGATACCCTGGCCGACTCCGCCCCGAGTTGTTGGCCAAAGCGCTCACTGGTTTGCTGCATCACATCAGCGGCGGAAATTACCAACTGGGACAACGCCTCGCCCTGCTCCCGGGTATTTTGCCGCAGAGTGGTGGCAACGCTGTCGAGTTGCAACATGAGCTCGCGCCGCTCCTCCAGCAACTCTTGGTCGCGCTCAGTATTACCAGCCATCTCCTTGCGCAGGTCACCGATGAGTTGCGCAGCCGCGCGCGGTGTTTCGGCTGAGGCCGCGATCAGCCGGGACAGGGGCTGTTCCAGCTCCTTGCCCAAAACCGCAAGTTGCTCAGCCACCGAGGTCTCCAGGCTTTCCAGACGCGCCACAGCGGCCTCGCCCCGCTGTGCCTCTTCGCGCCGCAGCTCGCTGAGCCCGACTCCGAGCTTGTCGCTGAATTCCGCCATCTTGCCACTGACCTGCAACCACTTGTCAGCCAGCGCGCCCGCCATGCTGGCAAAATCACGACTGGTGCTGTCAAAAGCCCCCTGGTAGCGCCCGCTGGCCTGCTCCAGCTGTTGCCCCAATTGCTGGCCAGCGTCGTGCAATTGCGCCATAGCGCGCCGCTGCAGTTGCTCGAACGCCTGGCTCCAGTGTTCCAGGCGACTCTCGTCAGCGCTTTGCTCCCGCTCGAGCCAGGCGCTGGCGCTATGGTCAAAGCTCTCCCCGAGGGCGACAGCGGCACGCTCCAGGCCAGCAGTCGCGCCGGCGAGCGAACTGTCGATACCCGCCAGCAGGGATTGGTTGCAGCGCTGCTGCTCGCCGACGCTACGCTGCCAACTGTCAGCCACCTGTCCTGCGGTATTTTCAAAGCGCTCGGCCACCGCGTCGAGCTGTTGCTGCGCGACCCGGGTGAGCTGTCGATGCGTCGCTTCGGCCTGGCTGCTGATCCCGGCCATGGTCTCCTCGACCAGGGGACGAATTCCCTCACCCGCGAGCTTACCGCTGTTGGCCAGGCTCTCGCGCAAGGACAGGTCCACCGCCTGGGCAAGCTCCGCATAGATGCCCTTTACCGAGTGTTGGAACAGGCCCTGTTGCTCGATCAATTTATCGCCCAGGGTCGCACCCATAGCACCCAGCTTATCGGCCATCGCATCAAGCTTGCTCGCCACCAAAGGCAACGCAGCGGCCTGGTCCCGGAGCGCGGCAAAGGCTTGTTGGCTGCTATGGCGAAGCGAAAACTGTGGCATCCTGGCATTACTGGCGGTATCCAGGCGGCGGGTGGCGAGCATCCTGTCGCGACGGCTCAGGGTGGAGATCAAGCCCAACATGGCCGATGCTGCAACGCCCGCTACCGAGGTGCCAAAGGCAAGGCTCAGGCCTTCGATAGGCGCCGCCAGGCCGGCCCGTATCGCCTGCAACTCAGTGGTTCCTTCCAGTGCAAGAACTGCGCCCTTGAGCGTGTCCACCATGCCGGCAAAGGTTCCCAACAGGCCCAGCATCACCAACAGGCCAACCAGGTAGGGCGTCATCACGGGTGCAGGCAGCCCTGCCCGTTCACCTTCAATTCGCAGGCGCACCGCATTCTGGAGCGAGGGGTGCAATTGCTCCAGCCAGCGCTGCAAATCGCCGGCACTCTGCGGGGCGGCGCTGGCCAGGCCCTGGATACCCTGTTCGAGGCTGGCCGTCGCACGCCGGAACTGCAGCAATTCAAAAAAACCTATGCAATAGACGCAGGCAATGACCGCGATAACGGCCAGGGCGAGGCGGTCACTGCCGATAAAGCTGGTTCCCATCCAGACAATGGCGGCGGCGCCCAGCAAGAAGGCACCGGTAATGAAGAATCTGTTCATAAGCTGGTTGATTCTCGATTTTCGTTGGTGGCTGCAAAAAGCGCGCCGGAATCAGTAGCCTCGACCAGGCCAAGGGTGGGCAGCAGTCTCGCATCCAGCTCGGCCAGCAAGGCCTCGCGCAGCTCGCTGTGGAATTGCTGCTGCCAACTGGCCCAGGGCTTTGCGATGTCACCCTCCTGCCGCCGACACTGCTCCAGCAAGCTGCAAAAGCGCTGTTCCAGCAGGCGCGGAGTGTGGGCGAAGGCTTTGCGTCCATGGCTCGCCAGGGTATCGCCCAGTTCAGAATCCAGCGCACACAGCTGCGCCAGGGCCGGCGACAGCATGGCGGCAGCATCACGAACCTGCAAATGTAGATTCAGCACTTTTGCCTCCATCATCCGCTGCTGCCCGGAGTAGAATCGCAGGTAGGGCGCATAACCTGCGACTGCATCTTCAGGCGGCCGCTGCCCGAGGGCTGGCAGCTTGAGATGGGTGTAGCCGGGCCTGGCCGCGAATCCGGCCAGTAGCGACCTGATGATGGCCGATCGCAAACGCAAAAACAGCTCCCGCGGGGGCTCCGGCAAGGTATCTCCCGGCTGCGCCGTTACTTCCCCTGGCCGGGCCAGCGCGGTGGCCAGCTTGATCGATGCGGCGAAGTCGATATAGCTGGCCAGCTGAGCCGATAAAGAAGGCCGCGACCCCATGGCATCAAGCAAGCCCAGTTCGCTCAAAAATCGCATAAGCCGCGTGGTGTATCTGGTTTCTGGAGCTGTGGTTTGGGTCATAGACAGCTGCACCGGCATTTGCCAGTGGCAATCTGCCTGAATTCCAACCCTGGATAATTTATTGAAAAGCAAGAGGCCTGACTGTCGGGACGCTGGCACCGCATGAATGTCGAAGAACCGATTCGGCGCAACCATAATGATGGCGCTTTGATTCGGCCGCCATTATCACTGTTTCGCCAGAAAACTCAAGCTGCAGCAGGCTGCCACTAAACCAGGCAGGCCATCCCGCCGGGGACCCGACCGAAACGGGCTCCATCAGTCCTCCGCGTAATCGGCCATCGAGGGGCAGGCGCACACCAGGTTGCGATCACCGTAGACGTTGTCGATGCGACCCACCGGTGACCAGTACTTGTCGTGTTTCAACCACTCGACCGGATAGGCCGCCGCTTCCCGGCTATAACGATGCGGCCAATCGTCGGCACACACGACCGCGGCGGTATGCGGCGCGTTGACCAGCGGGCTGTCGGCAAGGAGATGGTCGCCTTTTTCGACGGCGCCGATTTCTGCGCGGATCTGCAACATCGCACTGATGAAACGGTCGAGCTCCCGCAACCCCTCGCTTTCGGTGGGTTCGATCATCAGGGTGCCGGCCACCGGGAATGACATGGTGGGAGCATGAAAACCAAAATCCACCAGGCGCTTGGCGACATCCTCGACATCAACCCCGGTCTGCTCCTTGAGAGCGCGCATATCGATAATGCATTCGTGGGCGACCCGATTGTTGCTTCCGGTGTAAAGAATCGGATAGGCATGCTGTAGCCTGGCGGCCACATAGTTGGCGGTGAGAATTGCGTTTTCAGTAGCCTGCCTCAGGCCTTTCGCGCCCATCATCTTGATATACATCCAACTGATCGGCAGGATGCTCGCACTGCCGAAGGGAGCTGCGGACACCGGCCCGACAGCACTAGGGCGATCACCATGTCGATGCCCCGGGAGGAAGTCAGCCAGGTGCGAACGGACTGCAACCGGGCCTACCCCGGGACCACCCCCGCCGTGGGGAATGCAAAAGGTCTTGTGCAGGTTGAGGTGCGACACATCGCCACCGAACAGTCCGGGCTGGCATAGTCCCACCATGGCATTGAGGTTGGCACCGTCGATGTATACCTGCCCACCGTGCTGGTGGACGAGCGCACAAACCTCACCGATGGCCTCTTCAAACACACCGTGGGTTGAGGGGTAGGTCACCATAATGGCCGCCAGATGATCACCGTGTTCGGTACAGCGCCGACCCAGGTCGTCCAGATCAACATTGCCACTGCTGTCACAGCTCACCACCACGACCTTCATCCCGCACATCTGGGCGCTGGCCGGATTGGTACCGTGGGCAGAGGACGGAATCAGGCAGACATTGCGGTGCGCCTCCCCGCGGCTGGCATGATAAGCACGGATGGCCAGCAACCCGGCGTATTCACCCTGGGAGCCGGCATTGGGTTGCAGGGATACCGCGTCGTATCCGGTGCAGGCGCACAGCATGGCCTCCAACTCGGCGATCATCTGCTGGTAGCCCTGGCTCTGCTCCGGGGGGGCAAAAGGGTGCAACTGGCCGAACTCCGGCCAGGTAATCGGCATCATCTCGGACGCGGCGTTGAGCTTCATGGTGCAGGAGCCCAGGGGAATCATGGTGCGGTCCAGGGCAAGATCCTTATCACTGAGTTTGCGCAGATAGCGCATCATGTCGGTTTCTGAATGGTACTGGCGGAATACCGGGTGCTGCAGAATCGCGGATTCGCGCAGCAGTCCGGGGGGCAAGCGATCGGGGGATTGCGCATCCAGTGCCGCGAGATCGAGCCTGCTGCCCGGCGCGAACAACTGCCACAGTGCCGCAATGTCCTCGGGGGTGACGGTTTCATCGACGGACAAGCCGATATGGCTACTGTCTTTCGGGTTGAGATTGATGCCGGCAGCCGCCGCACGCTGCAAAATGGCGCCGGTTTGCTCCCCCGTGGCCAGGGTCAGGGTATCGAAGAAACTGCTGTTCACCGCTGTAAAGCCAAGCGACTCCAGGCCCGCTGCCAGCACTGTGGCAGAGCGGTGAACCCGGGTGGCGATTGCTTTCAAGCCCCCGGGGCCGTGATATACCGCGTACATACTGGCAATAACCGCCAGGAGTACCTGGGCGGTGCAGATATTGCTGGTCGCTTTTTCGCGACGAATGTGTTGTTCCCGGGTCTGCAGCGCCAGGCGATAGGCAGGATTGCCATTGCTGTCGATGGAGACGCCCACCAGGCGACCGGGGAGTGAGCGCTTGAAGCCCTCCCGGGTTGCCATAAAGGCGGCATGGGGCCCGCCGAAGCCCAGTGGCACGCCAAAACGCTGTGTTGACCCGATAACGACATCAGCCCCCAGGGACCCGGGGGACTCCAGTAGTGTCAAGGCAAGGATATCCGCGGCAAAGATGGCCACGGCCCTGTTCCCGTGCAGGCTCCTCACCACAGCGCGATAGTCATGCACTGCTCCGCTGGCACCGGGGTAATGCAGTAACGCGCCAAAGCAGTCGCAGCCCTCGAGCTCGCTCAGGGGGTCGCCACAGACGATTTCGATACCCAGGGGTTCAGCGCGGGTCTGGATAACATCAATGGTCTGGGGAAAGCTGTCGGCATCGACAAAGAAGCGCCGGCTCTTGCTCCTGGCCATTCGCATCGCCAGGGTCATGGCCTCGGCCGCAGCGGTGGCCTCATCGAGTAGTGAAGCGCTGGCAATATCCATTCCTGAAAGGTCGGTAACCATGGTCTGGAAATTGAGAAGTGCCTCGAGGCGGCCCTGGGATATCTCCGGCTGATAGGGCGTATAGGCAGTATACCAGGCGGGATTTTCCAACACGTTGCGCTGCACCACCGCAGGGGTATGGGTATTGTAATAGCCCTGACCAATGTAGGAGCGAAAGACCTTGTTGCCTGCGGCTAAATGCTTTAGCTCGCGCAGTGCGGACTCTTCACTGCAGCTCTCTGAGAGTTCCAGCGACTCGGTCATGCGAATGCCCGCCGGCACTACCGCCGCGATAAACTCTTCCATGGAGTTGTAGCCCAGCTGCTCCAACATCAATTGCTGGTCGGCCGCAGAGGGACCGATATGGCGCCGCACAAAAGAATCCCTGGCTTGTAACTGCTGCAAGGAGAGTTGTTGCTGAGGCATAAGACTTACCCATATTGAGTTGCTAAAGCTGAAAGCCGACGGGCTCCAGGGCATCTACTGACGATGGTAACGTTGCTCGACAAAGGGCATTTTGGCCACCACCACCGGACGCGGCTTGCCCCGCACCAGGGCTGTGAGCTCGGTACCCGGCGCCGCCATGGCGGTATCGACATAGCCCATTGCAACGGGCGCATCCAGGCTTGGGGCAAAGCCACCGCTGGTTACCTTGCCCACTGTTGCGCCACTGGAATCCAGGATTTGAGCCCCCTCCCGCACCGGTGCCCTGCCCTGAACACGCAGCCCGACACGCTTGCGCGTCACACCGTGCTGCATTTGCGTAAAGATGTGCTCGCTGCCCGGGAACCCCCCCGCCTTGGCTCCCTGCGGGCGCCGTGACGGACTGATCGACCAGGCGAGGCCCGCTTCAATTGGGCTGACAGCGGCGTCCATATCATGACCATACAGGCACAAACCGGCTTCCAGTCGCAGGGAGTCGCGCGCTCCCAGGCCAGCGGGCCGAAGCTCTGCAAACGCCAGCAGGGCATCGGCAACGGCACGGGCGTCCCGACCCGGGATGGAAATCTCGAAACCATCCTCGCCGGTGTAGCCCGAGCGGGTAATATAGCATTCGACGCCGGCCAGGACTCCGGGGCAGCCGCTCATAAACGAGAGCTGGGTAGCCTCTGGCACCAGCTGCTGCATCACATCTTTTGCCCCTGGGCCCTGCACAGCCAGCAGGGCCCGGTCCAGCTCTTCGATGTCGTAGCCGGACAGGCTGGTCCGCAAGTAGGCGATGTCCTGCGCCTTGCAGGCGGCGTTCACGACCAGAAAAAAACAGTCCTCATCCCAGCGCGAGATGATCAAATCGTCCTCAATGCCCCCCCGCGAGTTGGTGAAGACCGCGTAAACCTGCTTGTTGACGGCAAGCGACTCCAGTTCGACCGGCACCAATGCTTCCAGGGCATGATCAGCACCCCTGCCCCTTATCAACACCTGACCCATGTGGGATACGTCGAACAGACCTGCACTGGCTCTGGTGTGCAAATGTTCCTGCTTGATGCCGGGGGGATACTGCAGCGGCATCTGGTAGCCGGCAAAAGGCACCATCTTTGCACCCAGCTGCAGGTGCAAGGCGTGCAGCGGAACGGTTTGACCCGGATTGCTCGAATTTTCAGACATCATCGCCAGCCCCCAATGCGAGCTCGAAACGGCCATGGTAAGGCCCGTCATAAAATTTGTGAAATTAATACTTAAAATAAAATCATTAATAATGCTTATGACCAGAACGGCCATGAACAGGATCCACAGCCCCGGAGCGGGTCGCCGGGTGCGGGTCATTGCAACTTTAAATTGTCCCCCGGGCTCGCCATAATGCAGCCTCATTCCTCAGGGATAAACCATGGCCAGGGTCATAGATTATCACAACGGTGTTGTCGCCATCGACGCCAATTATATCCAAGCCGGGCTCGCCTCCATCCATCTGCTGATAGCAGGGGACCAGGCCGCGATAATCGATACCGGAGTCAACTCGTCGGTACCTGCGGTGCTCTCGACACTGCAGCGATACCAGCTGCGACCCGAGCAGGTCAGTTATATTATTTTGACTCACATACACCTCGACCATGCCGGTGGCACTGGCGAGCTGTTGCAACACCTTCCCAATGCGAAAGTAGTGGTGCATCCGCGCGGCAGCCGGCACCTGATTGAACCCGGTAAATTGATCGCCGGCACCATCGCGGTTTACGGGGCCGAAAAAACGGCGCGCCTCTATGGCGACATTAAAGCCGTTCCCGCGGAGCGCATTATCGAGGCGCGGCATGAAGACAGCTTGAGGCTGAACGGAAGGGAATTGGTGCTGCTCGATACCCCGGGACACGCGCTACACCATATCTGTATCGTCGATCGCCAGACCAGCCATATTTTCACCGGCGACACCTTCGGCCTCAGCTATCGGCAACTGGATAAGCATGGTCGCCAGTTTATGTTCGCCACCACTACCCCGGTTCAGTTCGATCCCGAAACACTATTCGCCTCGATAGACCTGCTTTGCTCCCATAACCCCGAAGCGATGTACCTGACCCACTTCAGCCAAATTCGCGACATACCCACCAGGGCCAGGGATTTGCGCGCCTGCCTGCAATCCCATGTTGAAATAGCGCAGGCAGCGCGGGGCAACGGCCAGATCCGCATCGATACCATAAAGGCTGGTTTGTCCGACTGGGTCACCCAACAGTCGAAGCAACAGGACTGGTCACTCCAGGGTGACGCTGCGGTCAGGCTGTTGGCAATGGATATCGAACTGAACGCCCAGGGCCTGGACGTCTGGTTGAACCGGCTGGAGAAGACCTGAACCTGGCTCGCGTTTGCCAATCCAAAGCGACCACCAGGGAAGCGGCTTTTCAGCAACGGGATTGATTCATCCCCGGGCTTTGGCCGCCGGCATCTGCCCGGCGCCGGGCTCTGCCAGCAGCCAGGCGCTGACTCCCCGGGCAAGGGCCACCCCAGCCATACCCAAAACCAAACCTTTTGGGACCCGGCTCACCCGTTTACGCACCTTCGCTGTCAAAGCGGTACCGCTTACCCCGACCTCGCCGACCTCGCCGACCGATACCAGCCAGAACAAACCGGAGACCATTGCTTTTACGTTGACGTTAACGTCAACGTAAGTTAATCTGTCGGGAATGGCTTCCTGAGAGCGCGCATGACCGAGCAGCACTTTACAATTTCAGAGCTGGCCGGGGAATTTGGCATCACCACCCGTGCTATTCGCTTTTACGAGGAAAAGGGCCTGATAAACCCCCGGCGCGCCGGCCAGCAGCGGCATTACAGCGCCAGCGACCGGGTCAGGCTGAAACTGATTCTGCGGGGCAAGCGCCTGGGCTTTACCCTGGATGAGAGTCGTGATTTGATTGAAATGTACGACCCCGGGCACGGCAATGTCGAACAATTAAATCTCCTGCTAAAGAAAATCGATGCCAGAGAAGCCACGCTGCAGCGGCAGCTGCGCGACATCGCCGGCATGCAGCGCGATTTGCAGGAAGTACGCCAGCGCTGTCAGCAGGCGTTGGAAACCCAACGGAAACAGTCCAGCAAACTCTGATATGGTGACTTTATGAGCAGTCGTTATCCCTCCCTCAAATTCGACCTCGGCGACGACATCGCAATGATGCGCGACGCGGTCGAGCAGTTTGCCCAGGCTGAACTGGCTGATCGGGCACAGCAAATAGACAGCGACAACGAGTTTCCCATGGAAATTTGGCGTCAGCTGGGTGATATGGGGCTGCTTGGCGTCACCGTGCCGGAACAATACGGCGGCACCGACATGGGATACCTCGCCCACAGCATCGCAATGGAGGAGATCAGCCGCGCCTCGGCTTCGGTGGGGCTTTCCTACGGTGCCCACTCCAATCTTTGCGTCAACCAGATTTACAAGAACGGCAATGAAGCGCAGCGGGAAAAATACCTGCCCAAATTGTGCACCGGCGAGCACGTCGGCGCCCTGGCAATGTCGGAGCCCAATGCCGGGTCGGATGTGGTGAGCATGAAATTGAGAGCCGACAAAAAGGGCGATCACTACCTGCTCAACGGCAGCAAGATGTGGATCACCAACGGCCCCGACGCCAATACCTATGTCATTTATGCCAAGACCGACGTGAAAGCCGGTCCCCGGGGAATCACCGCTTTTATCGTCGAGCGCGACTGGGCCGGTTTCTCCCGCTCGCCCAAACTCGACAAGCTGGGCATGCGTGGGTCCAATACCTGCGAACTGGTGTTCGAGAACTGCGAAGTGCCCATGGATAATATCCTCGGCGGGGAACACCAGGGAGTCAGGGTGCTGATGTCAGGCCTGGACTATGAGCGCACCGTGCTCTCCGGCGGACCGATTGGAATCATGCAGGCCTGCCTGGACCTGGTATTACCGTATATTCACGATCGTCAGCAATTCGGTCAGAGCATCGGCGAATTCCAGATGATCCAGGGCAAGGTTGCCGACATGTACACCCACCTGAATGCCTCACGCGCCTATCTTTATGCCGTCGCCAGGGCCTGCGACCGGGGCGAGGAGAGTCGCAAGGATGCCGCCGCGGTGATTCTGTTTACTGCCGAAATGGCCACCAGAGCCGCGCTTGACGCTATCCAGATCCTGGGGGGTAATGGCTATATCAACGACTTCCCGGCCGGGCGTTTGTTGCGTGACGCCAAGCTCTACGAAATTGGCGCCGGCACCTCGGAAATCCGCCGTATGCTGATTGGCCGTGAACTGTTTCGGGATACGGTTTGAGCCATGGCCATTCTGCCTTCCACGATTGATGTTCGCAGCGCCGACTTCGAGCGCAACAGCCAATCCCTGCAGCGCCAGGTCGCAGACCTGCGTGCGCTGATAGACACTATCAAAATGGGTGGCGGTGAAGACTATTGTCGCCGCCATGAAGCGCGGGGCAAGCTGCTGGCCAGGGACAGGATCAATACCCTGCTCGACAAGGGATCACCGTTTCTCGAACTCTCCCAACTGGCCGCCTACCGGGTCTACGGGGACGAAGACGTCGCCGCCGCCGGCATTATCAGCGGCATTGGCCGGGTTAACGGACAGCAGTGCATGATCGTGGCCAACGATGCCACGGTTAAAGGGGGCAGCTACTACCCACTGTCGGTCAAAAAGCACCTGCGCGCCCAGGCTATCGCCGCACAGAACCACCTGCCTTGTATCTACCTGGTCGATTCCGGCGGTGCCAACCTGCCGCGCCAGGACGAGGTGTTTCCCGACCAGCAACACTTTGGCCGCATCTTCTTCAACCAGGCCAATATGTCGGCGGAGGGCATCGCCCAGATCGCGGTGGTGATGGGCTCATGCACCGCCGGCGGTGCCTACGTGCCGGCCATGGCCGACGAGTCGATTATCGTCAAAAACCAGGGCACGATTTTTCTCGCGGGCCCGCCCCTGGTGAAGGCGGCCACCGGCGAAGTCGTCAGCGCCGAGGACCTCGGGGGCGCCGATGTCCACTGCCGCACCTCAGGGGTTGCCGATCACTACGCCCAGAACGATCGCCACGCGCTGCAGTTGGCACGCCAGGCCGTTAGCCGACTCAACCGGGTCAAACCCATCTCCATGGATTTGCGTGAGCCCAAAGAGCCCCTGTACCCGGCACAGGAGATTTACGGCATTATCCCCGACGACCCGCGCCAGCCCTACGATGTTCGCGATGTGATCGCGCGGATTGTCGACGGCTCCGAACTGGATGAGTTCAAGGCCCTGTTCGGCACCACCCTGGTGTGCGGCTTCGCGCGCATCTGGGGCTATCCGGTGGGCATCGTCGCCAATAACGGCATCCTGTTCTCGGAGTCCGCCCAGAAGGGCGCGCACTTTGTCGAGCTGTGCAGCCAGCGTAAAATCCCGCTGGTTTTCCTGCAAAATATCTCAGGGTTTATGGTGGGCAAACAATACGAGGCTGCGGGTATTGCCAAGCATGGCGCCAAGCTGGTGACAGCGGTTGCCTGTACCCGGGTGCCCAAATTCACGGTACTGATCGGTGGCTCCTTCGGCGCTGGCAACTACGGCATGTGCGGTCGCGCT
>JAHEGP010000268.1 GCA_024645065.1 Cellvibrionales bacterium
GGCTAATCTGGAGACCTGAACGAACGCCGCGTGAGTTGACCGGGGGGCGGCAACAACGACGAGCTATCTACAATGCAGTGACCTTCAGCTTGCCATTCCTCACTGTCCCGCGACCCAGAATATCGCGGTTGCGATAACGATCGTCAGTAATGCGATGGAGGCAATGGCGTCGGCGGCAGAGTCATTGTACCGGGTTGCTGGTTTGCTCAATTCGGACTCGTCGGCTCCAGAATTCATAGTAAAACACACCCATTGGATTTGTCGGGCGGGCAGTATGCCCCAACTGGCATTGGTGTAACAAGCATCAAACAGTCGCTCAATGGGTGAGGAATCGTTATATCCATATAAGCAATCAATAATTTGCTTGCACGATGGATTCTGGTATTTTGCGACCCGCTACGGCCTGGCGGCAAACCAGCCGCGTTGCCTTCTCCACCCATGCAGGCCCTGGACAGCCTGTCACTATTTTCAAGGGTTGCATCAAGCATGTACGTCTACGACGCGATTGACCAGAAAATGCTCGACCAACGGGTTCAGCAGTTTCGGGGACAGACCGAACGATACCTGAAAGGCGAGCTTAGTGAGGCAGAATTCCTGCCTCTGAGGCTGCAGAATGGGCTCTACGTGCAGAGATTGGCGCCTATGCTGCGGGTCAGCGTTCCCTATGGCATGCTCTCTTCCAGGCAGCTACGCCAGTTGGCGTACATTGCTCGCCATTACGACAAAGGCTTCGCCCATATCAGCACCCGCCAGAATATCCAGTACAACTGGCCGCGACTGGAGGAGGTCCCGGACATCCTTGCGGATCTCGCCAAAGTGCAGATGCACGCAATCCAGACCAGTGGTAACTGCATTCGCAATGTAACCACCGATGAATACGCCGGCGTGGCCGCGGACGAACTCGAAGATCCTCGACCGTGGTGCGAGATTGTAAGGCAGTGGGCGACCTTTCATCCGGAGTTCGCCTATCTGCCGCGCAAATTCAAAATCGCAATATGCGGCACCACAAGCGACCGCGCAGCAAGCTATCTGCATGATATTGGTCTGGAGCTGGTGTCGTCTGAAAACGGCGAAAATGCATTTAAAGTCCTGGTTGGCGGGGGCCTCGGGCGCACGCCGGTCATTGGCTCCGTAATTCATGAAAACCTGCCGCAGAAACACCTGCTGAGCTACCTCGAGGCAATCCTCAGGATCTACAACCGATACGGTCGGCGAGACAACAAGTACAAGGCCCGGATCAAGATCCTGGTGCGAGCAATGGGAGTCGAACAGTTTCGCGATCAGGTCAACGCCGAGTGGGCATACCTGAAAGACGGCCCAACAACGCTCACCACCGAGGCGATTGCGAGGGTCAGGGCCAGCTTTTCTCCCCCCGACTACCGGCAAATAGACCCCCTTGCCGCCGAGACCGAATTGCAGCGCCAGGCCAGGACAAACCCGGAGTTTGGCAACTGGCTCAAGCGCAATGTGGCGGTTCACAGGGTAGCAGCTTACGCCATCGTCAATATTTCACTGAAGTCTACCGGGATTGCGCCCGGAGACATCAGCGATGTGCAAATGGACGCCATTGCCGATATGGCCGATGCCTGGTCAATGGGTGAGATTCGCACCACCCATCAGCAAAACATGGTGCTCGCCGACGTCTGCAAGAGCGACCTGTTCGACCTCTGGAGCAGGGCCAGGGCGCTTGGCCTTGCGACGCCCAATATCGGTTACCTCAGCGACATCATCTGTTGCCCGGGGGGCGACTACTGCGCTCTGGCCAATGCCAAGTCGATCCCCATCGCAGAGGCAATACAGCGACGTTTTGATGATTTGGACTACGTCTATGACCTTGGTAAGCTCGACCTAAATATTTCGGGCTGCATGAACGCCTGCAGTCATCATCACGTTGGCCATATCGGCATTCTTGGAGTCGACAAGAAAGGGCGCGAATACTACCAGGTGTCACTGGGTGGCAATGCCGATAAAGACGCCTCACTGGGGAAGATACTGGGACCGGCCTTCGAGCCGCAACAGATCCCTGACGTCATCGCAGTGATTCTGGAGACTTTCATCGAGCTTCGGGTTGCCGACGAGCCCTTTCTGGAAACCTATCGCCGGGTAGGCATTGAACCTTTCAAGGAGCGTGTTTATGCAACGGCTGATTAAACAGGGGCGGGTGGTCGAGGACGAATGGTTACAATTGGCGGCCGGCGCTGAAATACCAGCCGCTGCCAACAAGTTGCTGGTCGCCGCCACGGATTGGCCGCAGCGGCAAAAGGAGCTTGTTGGCAGGGGCCGGCCGGGCGTATGGATCGACGGCGACGGAGATATCGAGAGTATTCTTCCCGATCTCACCAGCCTCGACGTCATCGCGGTAAACTTCCCGGTATTCACGGATGGACGTGGTTACTCACTGGCGCGCCTGCTGCGCGAGCGCTACCGGTTCCAGGGCGAGTTGCGCGCCATCGGCGACATCCTGCCCGACCAGCTTTACTATTTGAAACGCTGCGGCTTTGATGCCTTTTCGCTGCGTGCAGACCGAGACCCGGAAGCAGCCCTGGCTGCCCTCGAGCCATTCAGCGAAAGCTACCAGGCAGCCACCGACCAGCCGGTGCCACTGTTTCGCCGGCGTTAAGCAGGGGACTTTTGCCCCGAGGCGGAATCCCATATGCTAGGCTGGCAGGGCGAAGATCGCGCTTTCGTGACTGCCAGAATCGCCTTCCCTGAGGCACTGGCCGGCAATTGCACTTTATACCGGGGCACTCAAGGCAATGGAAGTCTCACTGACTTTTTCATTTTTTATCATTTTTAGCGGCGCTGCCCTGCTGGCGTCCCTATCACTCTATGCACGACAACCACTACTGATCGCGTATATATGCCTGGGCGCTATCGTAGGGCCTTTCGGGCTGGGGTGGGTGAGCGATATGCGCCTGCTTTCGGACATCGCTCATGTCGGGATTTTGTTCCTGTTGTTCCTGCTAGGGCTGGATATGCAGCCCCAGGCGTTATTGGCGGTTGTGCGCAAAGCCTCGCTGGTGACCCTTGTGAGCTCGGCACTGTTCAATATCACAGGCTTCGGCGTTGCCATGCTGTTTGGTTTCAGCCTGACGGAGGCTCTCATCATTGGTGCCGCCATGATGTTCTCGAGCACCATCATCGGCATTAAGTTGTTGCCCACCACCATTCTCCATCACCGCCACATCGGCGAGCTGATGATAGGGATTTTGCTGGTACAGGATGTGCTTGCCATTTTTGTCCTGCTGGCCTTACTCAGTGGAGGTGAAGGCGAGTTCGATGTATTGGCGTTCGCCCGTGTGATCGCCGCCCTGCCGTTGCTCATTACAGCCGCCTATTTGATCGTTCGATATATTCTGCTGCCATTGATCGCCCGCTTTGACCGCTTTCAGGAATATATCTTCCTGCTCGCCATTGGCTGGTGCCTGGGTATGGCTGAATTGAGCCACTGGCTCGGATTATCTTCAGAAATAGGTGCTTTTATCGCCGGCGTAACCATAGCAACCAGCCCTATATCGCAATTCATTGCAACCAGCCTGCGGCCACTGCGCGACTTCTTCCTCATCATGTTCTTTTTTTCGGTTGGGGCCAGCTTCGACCTGGCGATGCTGCCATCAATATGGCTCCCTGCAGCCTTGCTGGCGGCCCTGATGCTGGCGGGCAAACCGGTTGTTTTTCGATTTTTATTGAGGGGCTTGAGCGAAAAACGGGCATTAGCCTGGGATCTGGGGATCAGGCTGGGGCAAATCAGTGAATTCTCGCTGCTCATCGCCTATCTCGCCGTCGCCCAGGGCTTGCTGAGCAAAGAGGGGTCGCACCTGATCCAGGCCGCAGCAATCATCACCTTTATTGCGTCCAGCTATGTCGTGGTGTTGAATCTCCCCTCACCCATCGCCATTTCTGACAAGCTGAGACGCGATTAAACGGCCCACGCTAAAGCTCGCTCAGGAACAATGCCGCACTTTCGGGCGATAAAAAAGCCGGCTTAAAGCCGGCTGGATTCGATACCGCGCCGTTTTACAGCTGTTGATCAAGCTGGGGAACGGCC
>JAHEGP010000269.1 GCA_024645065.1 Cellvibrionales bacterium
CGTCAGGCACTGCACGCCACTGAACTGGGCCTGATTCATCCGGATTCTGGCGAGATCATGCACTGGCGTGTGCCGCTTCCCGACGATATGCAGCGGTTGCTGGCGCTCTTGCAGCCGGGTTCGGCGGCGTGAACGCAGGTCCAGGCTATCCCCCGGTTGGCCCAGGGCCGTGGTTTGCGCCGCAGTGGCCAGCGCCGCCGCAGGTCAGGGCACTGGTAACCACACGTGGCGCAGCAAACAGTGCTTACGGTGAATTTAACCTGGCTTTGCATGTGGGCGACGAACCCCGCACGGTCATTGCCAACCGCGCGTTCTTGCAACGGGGTGTCGGCGCAGATTCCGTGCAGTGGCTACAGCAGGTCCATGGCAACCGGGTATTGGAAATTAACGGCGCAAAAAGCGATGAACCCCAAGCTGACGCCATTTACAGTGCTGCTCGAGGTGTAGCCCTGGCAGTGTTGACCGCAGATTGCCTGCCCGTGCTGTTATGCTCCCCGGACGAAGTGGCGGTGGCCCATGCGGGATGGCGTGGCCTGGCCAGTGGAATCCTGGCGGCTACCGTTGCCTGCTTCAGGCAGCCACCAGAGGAGCTGTTGGCGTGGTTGGGCCCCGCTATTGGCCCCTCGCACTTTGAGGTGGGAGCAGAAGTCAGGGCCGCTTTCTATGACAACCCCCGGTTTCCCGGCGTTGATAATTTGTCCGGGGCTTTTACCCCTTCGCCCAGGCGAGGGCACTACTACTGCGATTTATATGCTCTGGCGCGGTGCAGCATGCAATCCGTCGGGGTGCGACAGATATACGGGGGGGGATTCTGCACTTACCGCGAGAAGCGCCGCTTTTATTCCTATCGCCGGCAGGGGGTATGCGGGCGCATGGCCACAATTATAATGCGCGAATAGCTGTCGAAGCGCTTGAAATACGGCCCGGAATCCTCATTTATGGCTTAGTAGAAACGTTAATCAGGGGAAAAGGCAGGGTTGCCGGTTTCCCCACAGGTGCCAGGAGAGTGTTTAATGCGCTTCGATAAGTTTACCAAGCAGTTGCAGACTGCTTTATCCGATGCCCAGTCAATGGCAATCGGCCGCGACAATAACCAGATTGATCCAGCGCATTTGATGTTGGCCCTGGTGGAGCAGGAGGCCGGGTCTATCAGGCCATTGCTGTCCCAGGCGGGGGTCAATGTCGCGCGATTGCGCCAGGCCCTTGGAGCCAAGCTGGATGGTTTGGCAACGGTATCAAGTCCTACCGGCGAAGTTCAGATGTCCCCCGAATTGGTCCGCTTGCTCAACCTCGCGGATCGCCTGTCACAAAAAAAGGGTGACAAATTTATTTCCAGCGAGCTGGTGCTGTTGGCTGCGTTGGATGAGAACGGCGAGCTGGCCAGGGTGCTGCAATCCAGCGGCGCTGACCGCAAACTGCTCGAGCAAGCCATTGAGCGCGTCCGTGGCGGCCAGGCGGTCGACGATCCGGAGGCAGAGGGCTCCCGCCAGGCTCTGGAGAAATACACGGTTGACGTCACTGCGCGGGCCGAGCAGGGCAAACTGGATCCGGTAATCGGCAGGGATGATGAGATACGGCGCACCGTGCAGGTGTTGCAGCGCCGCACCAAGAATAACCCGGTACTGATCGGCGAACCCGGGGTCGGTAAAACCGCGATTGTCGAAGGCCTTGCCTTGCGAATCATCAATGGCGAGGTTCCCGAAGGGATCAAGAACAAGCGGATTTTGTCCCTGGATATGGGCTCGCTCCTGGCGGGGGCGAAGTTTCGCGGTGAGTTCGAGGAGCGACTCAAGGCCGTACTGAATGAACTGGCCAAGGAGGAGGGCCAGGTCATCCTGTTCATCGATGAATTACATACCATGGTCGGTGCGGGCAAGGCCGAAGGTGCCTTGGACGCCGGCAATATGCTCAAGCCAGCCCTGGCGCGGGGCGAGCTGCACTGCGTTGGCGCCACGACCCTTGACGAATACCGTCAGTATATCGAGAAAGACGCGGCTCTCGAGCGTCGTTTCCAGAAAGTACTGGTCGATGAACCCAGTGAAGAAGACACGATTGCTATCCTGCGTGGCCTCAAGGAGCGCTACGAGGTGCACCATGGAGTGGCGATTACCGACTCGTCAATTATCGCGGCGACCAAACTGTCGCAACGTTACATCACCGACCGGCAGCTGCCGGATAAGGCGATTGATTTGATCGACGAGGCTGCCAGCCGGATTCGTATGGAAATCGACTCCAAGCCGGAAGAGATGGACAAGCTTGATCGCCGCCTGATACAGCTCAAGATCGAGCGAGAGGCTGTCAAGCGCGATAAGGATGAATCGGCCCAGAAGCGATTACAGAAGCTGGAGCAGGACATCGGCGAGATTGAAAAGGAATACGCCGACCTGGAAGAAATCTGGAAGGCTGAAAAGGCCCAGGTCCAGGGTTCCGCCCAGAGCAAAAGCGACCTGGAAGCGGCGCGACTGGAGCTCGAGGCGGCCAGTCGAGCCGGCGACCTCACCCGTATGTCAGAATTGCAATACGGCGTGATACCCGAGCTGGAAAAGCGTATCGCCGCAGCCGAGCAGGGTGAGACAAGCGAGCCGCGCTTGTTGCGCAACAAGGTGACGGATGAGGAAATTGCCGAGGTGGTATCGCGTTGGACCGGAGTGCCGGTGTCGCGGATGCTCGAGGCGGAACGGGATAAACTCCTGAGGATGGAAGAATCCTTGCATCAACGCGTGGTTGGGCAGGATGAAGCCGTGGCGGCCGTCGCCAATGCCGTGCGGCGCTCCCGGGCCGGGCTGTCGGACCCCCATCGCCCCAACGGTTCATTTCTGTTCCTCGGCCCGACCGGCGTCGGTAAAACCGAGCTGTGTAAATCACTGGCCGAGTTCCTGTTTGATACCCAGGAGGCCATGATTCGCATCGATATGTCGGAATTCATGGAGAAACACTCCGTGGCGAGGCTGATCGGCGCACCGCCTGGTTACGTCGGCTATGAAGAGGGCGGTTACCTCACCGAGGCCGTGCGGCGGCGCCCCTACGCAGTCATCCTGCTGGATGAAATCGAAAAGGCGCACCCGGATGTGTTTAACATCCTGCTGCAGGTGCTGGAAGATGGCCGCCTGACTGATGGGCAGGGCCGTACCGTCGATTTTCGCAACGCGGTGATCGTGATGACCTCCAATATGGGCTCAGATATCATCCAGGAGTTGGCGGGTGAGGAAAACTACGGCCGCATGAAAGCGGCAGTCATGGAGGTAGTGGGGACCCATTTTCGTCCCGAGCTGATCAACCGTATCGATGAAACGGTGGTATTTCACCCCCTGGCCAAGGACCAGATTGTGGGGATTGCAGCCATTCAGTTGGGTCTGCTGCAACAGCGTCTGGCCGATCAGGAACTGACCCTCGATTTGTCCGACGCCGCGATGGATCATCTGGTGGAGAGTGGTTTCGATCCGGTGTACGGCGCCCGTCCGCTCAAACGTGCTATTCAAACCGAGGTCGAGAATCCCCTGGCACAGCAGATTCTGGCGGGGGAGTTTCCGCCCGGCAGTCACATTGTCGCGGATATGGAAGGCGAGAAGATCGTGTTCAGGTCAAGGGATCAGGACGCCCTTTAGTTAGTAATCCCGGCCTCCCTGGCGACAAGAATGCCTGCTCAAATGCAGGCATTCTTGTTATACGGGACGAAAGTCGAAGGTCTCGAGTGCTCCGGGGCCTTTATCCTAGAATCCGCAGTTGGGCACGGAATTATCGGGAAACCCCGGAGTGCCGGAATGCCGTATCACAGGCAAGGCATCGCTCGCCGGCAAGGGCTAGAGTCCTTGCCAAGAGTGATAACGACGTCCTGGCGCTTTGGGGTTTTTCGAGAAACCGTGCAGCGTCTCTGGGCTCACCCATAGGGCGCACAGTAATCCACATTTTTTCGTGAAGATATCAATCTCTTACCGGCTATTGCAGCGTTCGACTGCGGAATCTAGGTTTATTGACAGTAACGCTGGATAATGGTGTTGGCGGTGTTGATCTGCTCTTGTTTTTGCGATTCGTCCAG
>JAHEGP010000270.1 GCA_024645065.1 Cellvibrionales bacterium
GTTAACCTGCTTCTGTCAGGCCCGGCTGGCGGCTTGGCGGGCGCTTTCTTTATGGGGGAGAAGACCGGCAATACCCATCTGATCAGCTTTGATATGGGCGGCACGTCCACCGACGTTGCGTTGCTCGACGGTTCAATTGGGCTGACCAATGAGGGCAGTATCGGCCGCTGGCCAGTGGCTGTGCCAATGGTAGACATGCACACTATTGGTGCGGGGGGTGGCTCAATCGCCAGTCTTGACGCCGGAGGCATGCTGCATGTTGGCCCGGAATCTGCGGGAGCGGACCCAGGCCCGGCCTGCTATGGCAATGGCGGCACCGCTGCCACCGTCACGGATGCCAACCTGGTGCTGGGTCGCCTGCAGCCTGAGTATTTTCTTGGCGGAGAGATGGTGCTCGATCATGGCGCTGCGGTAGAGGCCCTGGACAAGCTGGCATCCGCGATGGGCATGAGCACAGAGTCAGCCGCCGAAGGGGTCATCAAGGTAGCTAATGAGCACATGACCAGAGCGCTGCGTGCAATCTCGATTGAGCGCGGCCACAATCCGGAAATCTTCACTCTTTGCTGCTTTGGGGGAGCCGGTGGCCTTCATGTCTGTGAATTGGCGGAACAGTTGGGATTACAGCGGGCGATGGTCCCTGTTCATGCCGGCGTATTATCAGCCCTTGGGATGTTGGTCGCACCGAGGCAGCGGCAGCTAACCCGGACTTTTACCCAACCGCTTATGAACGCAAATGCCGAGGCCATCGCAAGTGCTCTGCAGGAACTGGCAGAAACGGGGCGGCGTGAACTGATCCGGGAGGGGGTGCCTGGCCGCCAGATTACCACCTGTTTTAGCCTTGACCTGCGTTATCGAGGGCAATCCTTCACGCTGAACATTCCGTGGCAGGGAAATGTCAACGCCGCTGTCACCGCTTTTCATGCCGCTCACCGAAGTCGCTACGGCCATGCCATGGAACTCACTGTGGAACTGGTGAACCTGCGGGGATCGGTCAGCGCTCACCCGGCGCCGCTCACCCTGCCCCGCGCGACTTCGGTCACGGAGCGGGCCCATCGGGTTGCGATGTATGGCATCGAACAACCCGTCACATTGCTGCAAAGGGATATGCTGGAAATCGAAAGGCTTTATAGTGGTCCGTTGTTGGTAACGGAACAAGCCTCCACCACCTGGTTAAAGCCCGGGTGGCAGCTGCTGAGGGATGAGAATGGAAGTTTGCGGCTGTCCAGGGCAGCCGGCTGCTAGCGCCACAAGCCCCATGCGGAACGCAGCGGGCTCGACGGCACAGTTACTTGATCTTGCCTTCCTTGTATTCGACGTGTTTGCGCACCACAGGATCGTATTTCTTGAACACCATCTTGTCGGGCGTATTGCGCTTGTTTTTATCGGTTGTATAAAAATGACCGGTACCAGCTGAAGATATCAACCTGATTTTTTCTCGGGCGCTTTTGGCCATGATCCATTACTCCTTATACTTTGACGCCATCTGCACGCAAGCCGGCCAACACCGAATCTATGCCGCACTTATCGATGATTCGCATACCCTTGGTCGACACTCGCAGCTTCACGAAACGCTGCTCCGACTCAACCCAAAAGCGATGCGTTTGCAGGTTCGGTAAAAATCGACGCCGGGTCCGGTTTTTCGCATGGGATACATTATTTCCAGTTACCGGTCGCTTGCCGGTGACCTGACAGACTCTGGACATTGCTCTAGCCTCTCCACCTGTGGTGGTTGCTCAAATGTTTGCTTCTAAAAGGTTTAAATTCGCTCGTTGCCCAGGATAAATGGCTGGGCCAGCGCCAAAGAGCGCGGCACTTTACCAGAACACCCGGTAACTGACAAGAGTCCAGCGTCGCATTTACTGACTCGCTTGAACGCGGCATGTTAAGATTGCGGTCACAGGGTTTGGGATTAACCAGCATCATGAAAACCGAACGCCATAAAGCCTGGCTCGTTGTTTTGGCCGTTTTCAGCAGCCTTTTATTACTTCTCCTGCTGGCTCTGCCAAAGCTACTGAACCTCAATCGCTACCGTGACTCGGTGCAAAGCCTGGCAGAGGAAGCCCTGGGCGTGCAGCTGTTGCTGGGTTCGATACGTTGGGGAGTCAATCTTAACAATAGTGTCTGGTTTGAAGCCGAGACGCTGGCGCTAAAGGACTCCTCTTTGCCAGCGGCGAGCCTGGTCTGCGGCAAAGTCACGGTCAAAATCGCGGTAAGCCCACTGCTTCAAAAACGGGTGGTGATTAAAGACATCCTGCTCCGGGATGCGGTGCTCAAGATCGAACCCACTGAAGAGGCCCGGCAAGCTCGGGGGAGAGCACAGAAAACAAGCACAACCACTCCCTCAGCATACTCTTTTGAACTGGAGTCGCTGCGGGTCGAAGATGGCCAGCTCATTGTCTCCGACCAGCGTGGGGACGCCCGAGTACCGGAACTGCATCTTAACGACATCACGGCTGGATTCAGCCAATCAGCGCCGGGAGCCGCCCTCGACTTTGATCTGGCACTCCGGCAAGCTTCGCCTGATCTCGAATCCTGGGGCCATTTAAGCGCTCACGGATCGCTACTGGGCATTACGCCGGCATTCGGCCTGGAGAAGCCCGAGTTGGATGTCAGCGCCAGGATTGATGACTTCGCCGCTGAAGCTCTCAGACCGTGGCTCAACAGGGAATTGGCCTCTCAGCTCAGCGGGTCTTTGAGCTCGACATTACACTATCGAGGCTGGCCCGGCGGGAAGGGCAAAACGAACGGCCAAATCGACCTGGGGCAGTTCAATTACCGCGACCCCGAGTTGTGGCAACATCCTCTCCCCGGTTCACCGGCGACTCTGGATTTCACCGCAACAATACAGGATGACCGGATTGAGTTCGATCGACTCGCATTTGCCCTCAAAGATATCAAGGCAGATGGCCGGCTTACTATTGGCAACCTGAAGCAGCAAGCGGTGATCAGCGGCGGTTCATTGAACGCTGAGATACCTCTCGAAACTGCCGGCTCCTGGGTACCATGGTCAAAACTGGAAGCTATCCAGCCCCAGCTACAGGATTTGCTGGCAGCCGGCGGCACGGTCCGCCTGGTCGATATCCAGCTGCCTGATTTTGATCTGGCAGGGCAGGGTTTTGACCAGATCAATTTTTTCAATGCAATAACGGGCTCTATCCAGTTGTCCAAACTGTCGTCACGGCCAGTTGCAGCGCTACCCCGTTTCGAAATTATTAACGGCCACCTGCTTCTGGCGAATGGCAGCCTCACTGGCAAGGACATAAAAGCCAATGTCGGCCCATTGAACCTTCCTCCAATTTCGGTTCAGGCAAGGCAACTGCTGGACTCACCCCAGTGGGCCGTGAGGGCATCGGGACCTATGTCCCTGACGGGTAAATCCTCGACGGAAATTCATAGTTTGCTGGCAAACCATAATCTCGCAGAACTTAGCACGGACGCGGTGGTCGACCTGGAGCTGGATTACGATGCATCCAAGCCCGGCGAATGGCAGGCGAATGGCAGGGTGCGGCTCGACGATCTCCAACTGACGACGCTGCGCAATAAAAATCACTTGAGCATGCGAGGACAGGTCGAGGTCGAGCATGACAGAAGCCTGAAGTTGCAGCTCAACGGTATCAGAGGCACTCTCAATCAATCGCCAATCAGCGCAGATGGCACTGTCCACCGAGACGGCAAGGGAGCACTATTACTGGATCTGGAGGTAAAGACCTCGAATCTCGACCTCGCCCAGCTTGCAGAGGTGGCCCCAAGCTTGCAAGCCACAGCAATGAAGGGCAGCCTTGATGCCGACATGGCCGTTTTTTACGATTCGTCTCAAACACACAAGACGCGCTTGAATGGAGTCATCGACGGCAACAATCTGGAACTTCAGGCCGGTGGCTTCACGCTGGAAAAAGGCCAAACACAACTGCGGCTCGCGGGCAAGCAGGTAGGGATAGAAAAGATGTCCCTGCAGCTAAACCAGCAACCCATTGCGGTGTCAGGAAAATTGAACTTCGATCAGCGCCTGAGAGGAGGACTCATC
>JAHEGP010000064.1 GCA_024645065.1 Cellvibrionales bacterium
CCTTTGTGGGGCTTTTTTTATTGATTCCACCCCATGCCCCGAGCTTGCTTGTCTTGCATGAGCAAAAACTCCTACCCCTCCGGGGTGCGTGTACCCACGTCGGTTAGCAAAACCCCGTACGCCGTTGCGGAAGCATCGAATGGGTAGTCGCCTGTCTATTCGATATATTAGTGATATTGAATTTTTCAGCGATTGCATGGAGGTAATGATGGGGATCTACTCGATACGGGCCGCTAATTCCCTTAAAAGAAATCACTGGGAAACCTGGCAGGCGATAGTCCAGTGCCGATCTGACTCCAGTGTATCCATGCTGGAAAGATGGGAAAATTTTGTTTTCTATGCAAGGCAAATCCAGCTGAGCCCGGAACTGGCCGCGGAACAGTTTGTTGAAATTGTGTCGAAGGACCTGCGGGCATAATGGTCGCCCGGCGCGATACCCTGGATGACAGCCCCAATATGTGTCTGGCTAATGCAGAGCCGGGCTGCCCGAAGCATCGGAGGGAAAATCGTCGCCAAATATTCGCTCGATACTGGGGCGATCAAAGCGATAGACCTGATTGCAAAACTCACAGGTCATTTCCACTTCTTCGCGCTCGTCAAGAATCTCGCTTATTTCCTCGCGTCCGAGGGTGACGAGCGTGTTGGCCGAACGCTCCCAGGAACAGGTGCAACGATAGTCGACCGGCCTGGGTTCGAAGGTGCGTACCTGCTCCTGGTGAAACAGACGGTATAGCAATTGCTCAGATTCAACATGGAGCAATTCCTCCAATTCCACGGTTTGCGCCAGGGCTGATAGGTGTTCCCATGCCTGTACCCTGGCCCATTCGCTTACCTGCAATTGCCCGGGCAATTGTTGCAGCATGAAGCCGGCGGCCCGCCTGCCATCGGAGGCAAGGTAGAAACGGGTTTCCAGCTGCTCTGATTGATGGAAGTAATGCTCAAGGCAAGCAGATAATCCTCCTTCTGCAAGGGGAACCAGCCCCTGATAGCGTTCACCCCGAGTGGGCTCGATGGTAATAGCGAGGATTCCATCGACCAGCAATTGATCAAGGGCAGGGCCTACGGCCTGCTCAGTTAGCTGGGCCAGACCCCTTACCTGCAGATCGCTGGTACAGTCGACGGTGATGAGTGGAACCGGACCGTTGCTGCGGGCTTGCAGGCTCAACTTTCCCTGATATTTTATGCTGAGACTAAGTAGCACACATGCGCTGAGGAATTCACCCAGCAGATTAGCAACGGGCGTGGGGTAATGGTGCTTGCTGAGCAGTTCAGCGTAGCTTTGCTCTAACTGGACTATTTCGCCTCGTATGTCGAAATGCTCGAAAATAAAGCGCTGGCAATAATCAGCTGCCATCTACATTCGCCCTGCGAAGCTGTGAATGTGCTCGTCCGCGATGCCGATACATAAAACGGAGCTGCCATTCGCCACGGTTTTTAGCACCGATTGGTATTGAGTCGGTGCGCGGCCAACAGTTCACCAGTAGAAATCGGGGATAAAGCTTCTAACGTGCTTTGACAGGCCTGCCATTGAAACGGGTGGTTCATGAATAAGGGGCCTGTCATTGCAATGGCGCAGGATATCATCCCGGAAGCCTCCCTTGAAGGCAGCGATCTCGTACTGCTTGTCATCGTTATCCAACATAAAAAACATCTGTTCACTTTCCGGCGGATATACCCTGACGTTCCGGGTGTCGCTGAGTGGGGACTGCTTATGGATAAAATCCTTGAACTGCAGATAGATAGACTCGTAGCTGTCGCCACGCAGGGTCATTTCGCATTCGGTGGTGAAACGAAAAGTAATGGCAGGCATCATCGTTCTCCTCTTATTTTGGAAAGGGCAAAGGCGCTTTTGGAAAGTGCAAAGGCGCTTTGCAGGCTGTATTGCGGGCCGGGTCGACGGAAGCCGCGCTAAGGTCCGAATCGACCAAAGCTCTCCGGCCTCCCCCATTGCCTGAGTCAATACCGCCCCTCTGCTGATCGACCAATTGATTAAAGCGCAGTCCCCAACCGGGTCGCCAAGACCGATTGGTAATGAGAACGCCTGGCCTTAGAGTCCCGTGTGATAAGTGGCAGCGCTGCCCGTCGCAGTGTGAAGGCCCTCAGCTCGCTGTTACAATGACCTTTTGCTGCACCCGTGAACACTTTTTGTAAACCGCTGCCGCCCCGGATCGAATTCGCTGTGGCTGGATTCTCGCCTGAGGAAACTGCGTTTGAACACTTTGCTTGTGGTGTGCCGTATCAGTTGCCTGCTGCTGGGTGTTTCGCCCCTTGCAGTGCTGGCAAAGCCCGTCACAATTGTCGAACTGGGAACCGTTGAATCGATGCAGGGCCAGCCCAGGCTTTCGCTGGCTGGGGAATTGACTGCGATTCGTAGTGCGCGGGTCGCTGCGGAAGTTGCCGGTAAGGTCGGTGAGGTACTGGCTGAGAGTGGTGATAAAGTAGCGTTTGGCGATGACCTTGCAGTCGTGGGGGAAACGCCGGCATTACTGCGCCTTCAAGCCATGGAGGCGCGGGTTGCCGAGGCTAGGGCCGGTGCAGAGCGGGCGGCGATAAACGAGCGCCGATTGGCGCGACTGCTGCCGCGCAAGGCAGTATCGCAGGACGAGTATGACGAGGCGCGAGTGGAATTGGCTCGCCAGAAAGCGATATTGGCGACCCGCCAGGCGGAGGCACAGCAACAGGCGGATCAATTGCAACGCCATCATGTCAGGGCGCCATTCTCTGCGACCGTGGTGTCCCGGTATATCGAGCTCGGGCAGTGGCTTGACGTTGGCGATCCCTGTTACGACATCGACGATACCACGGTCCTGCGCGCCCGGGTTGCGGTTCCGCAGCAATATTTTGGTCAAATTCTCGAGGGCTCCGAGGTTCGCCTCCGTGTGGATGCCATGCCGCAAATTGCCCATGACCTCAAGGTCAGCCGCAAGTTGCCCAATATTCGCTCTGCGGGCCGCAGCTTCGAGGCATGGGTCGATATCGATAACAGCAAAATGGAACTCGTGCCCGGTCTTTCCGTCCGGGCAGAAATCGCTTTGCAGGGGCCGCCGGGAGAGAACTTGTTGGTGAGCCGTGATGCAGTCATAAAGCTGCCCGACGGTAGCACCGTCGTTTGGCTGGTCCGCGAGGCTGACGGCGAGGTGACTGTAAATTCGCTACCGGTTCAGGTGAGTGGCGCGAGAGATGAGCAATTGATCGTGCAGGCCGCATCCCTGCAATCGGGAATGGCGGTCGTGACTCGTGGTAACGAAGCCCTGAGCGAAGGGCAGGCAGTGCGGCTTGTCGATTCCAGGTAGCGCCATGACGGACCCTGGCTCCGATCTGCCGACAAAGCACATCGTCAAGCTCATCATGCCACTAGCAACCTTTCCGCGGGATTCTTATTGATATGTTCCAGTTCGCTATCCAGCGCGGTATCGTGCTCAGCGTCGCCTTTCTCATCCTCTGTTTGTTCGGTGTAATTGCCGCATTGTCTGTACCGGTACAAATGACCCCCGACCTGGAGCGGCCGGTGATAACCGTGCTGACCCAGTGGCCTGGCGCTACCCCTTTGGATGTCGAGAAAGAGATCCTGGTGGAGCAGGAAGAATACCTGAAGAACGTGCGCAACCTCGATCGCATGACCAGCACGGCGTCTATGGGCAAGGCAGAAATTGAAATGGAATTCGTATTGGGTGCCGATATGGGCGAGGCCCTGGTGCGGGTAAACAATGCGCTTTCCCAGGTTCCCGGATATCCCGAAAACGTCGACCAACCGCGCCTGATCAGTTCATCATCCAGCGATGATCCCTTCATTTTCTACACCATTTCGGCACGCCCTGGTTCACCCCGGGGTGAGCCGGTGTTCCAGCAATTTGATTTCCTCGAAGACAACTTCATTACTGCGCTGGAGCGGACTCCCGGGGTGGCCCAGGTCACCTTGTTTGGCGGTTCCCGGCGGGAAGTGCGGATTGCACTCGACCCGGCGAGACTGGCGGCCAGGCAGCTGACCATGGCAGATGTCCGCGAAGCGATACGCAGCCGCAACCGCGATGTTTCCGGCGGAGATATCGATACCGGAAAGCGGCGCTATGTGGTGCGCACGGTAGGCCGATTTAACTCGCTGCAAGCGATCAACGATACCATTATCGCAGAGCGCTCCGGGCACAGGGTGTACTTGAGGGATGTTGGTGAGGCGACACTGGGAGTGGCAGAGATAAGGGGTCACGCCTATCTCAATCTGGATCCCAGTCTGGTTTTCATGATTCGCCGCGACCCCGGTGCGAACGTCATCGAGGTGAAGCAGCAGGTTAGCGCGGCGATCGCGGGGCTGAATCGACAAATGCTGGAGCCGCGCGGCCTGGTCGCCACCCTGTACGCGGATGACGTCGGCTATGTGGTAAACGCAGTCAAGGTGGTACAGAAGAACCTGCTGCTGGGCGGCTTGCTCGCCTGTCTTGTACTCTACCTTTTTCTTCGCAATATCTATCCCACCCTGCTGGGAGCGCTTGGCGTGCCGATATGTGCGATTGGCGCTTTGATCGGACTGTTGTTGATGGGGCGGACTATCAATGTCATCTCGCTGGCAGGGGTGGCCTTTGCCCTGGGTATGACGCTGGACAATAGCATTGTTGTGCTGGAAAACATCTATCGGCACCGGCTGGCCGGTGAACCGCCATTGCAAGCCTCCCTCACAGGTGTCAGGGAAATGTGGCAGGCGATTCTGGCATCAACCCTAACCACTGTATTCGTGTTTCTCCCCGTTGCGATGATGGACAACGAGGCCGGGCAATTGTATTCCGATATAGCGATTGCGATCAGTGCTTCGGTGCTGATGTCGATGCTGGTTGCGATTACGCTGGTGCCCTCTGCCATGGCCAGGATGCCATTCCGACAGGCTGCGCCCGACAACCCGCTAAGCAGGTTCGGCGCGGGCTTCGCGGGGTTGCTGCTGCGGTTTCTGGATTGGCTGTTGGCACGCACCTGGCGCCAGCTGCTACTGGTCCTGGGTACCTTGTCGCTGGCGCTGGCGGCGATCATTTTGCTGACACCAAAGGCGGAATACCTGCCTGAGGGAGAGGAGCCGAAAATATTTGCCCTGATGATTCCTCCGCCGGGCTACAACCTGGAAGAGATGCACCGGGTCGGCATGACTCTGGCAAGGGAAATAGTCCCGGCGGTTGATTTGGAGGAAGGTGCTGACTACTCGACCGATGGGATTCCGCCCCTCGCTTATCTTTTGTGGCTGGCGTGGAGCGATCGGCTGCTGGTAATTGTCGAACCCAGGGCGCGGGATGGCGAGACCGTCACGCAACTGCAGGATGCGCTGCGAGAGCGCTTTTCCGGGGTCCCTGGCATGATTGCCTTTGTCAATAAAGGTTCAATTTTCTCTGACAACCAGGGTGGCTCCCGCTCGCTGGAACTGGACGTTACAGGCGCCGATCTCGAAGACATTTTTGCTGCCGCGATGGCCGCTTTCCGGGCAACCAAGGAGGTCTTCGAAGATGCCCAGGTTAGACCCGACCCCGGGCTTTCACTGGGCCAACCTGCGGTGGAGATACATCCTGATTGGGAGCGCGCCGCTGAGTTGGGGCTTACCGCGGGCGACCTGGGGTATACGGTAAGCGCTTTTTCAGACGGCGCCTTTGTTGACGAATTCTTCCTGCTCGACGACAAAATTGATATGTATTTATACAGCTCCTCCGGCGTAGTGAGCAGGCCCGAGGATATCGCCCAATTGCCACTTTACATGGGCTCGGGAGAGGTATTACCACTGTCTGCAATTGCCACGGTGGAGGAGTCGGTAAGCGCCAACAGCATTCGCCGGGTTGATGGTAATCGCAGCGTAACCCTGGTCATTATCCCGCCGCGGCAAGTGCCGCTGGAGGAGGCAGTGGACGTGGTGCAGCGCGAGGTCATTGCAAGGTTACAGCGTGACGGTGGGATTCCTGAAGGTGTCAGTCTTGCCATAGGTGGAGCCAGCGACAAACTGGAGGCGACCAAGGAGGCGCTTGGCGGCAATTTCCTGATTGCGATTTTGCTGTCCTATCTGTTACTGGTGGCTATTCTGTCGCACTGGGCTTACCCGCTGCTGATCCTTTTGAGTCTGCCGCTGGGTATTAGCGGGGGGCTGGCTGGATTATGGTTTATGAATACCGTGATTGGCGTCACCATGCCCCTGGATATGATTACCTTGCTGGGCATGATCGTGTTGATCGGGACAGTGGTTAACAACCCCATTTTATTGGTGGAGCAAGCAAGGCAAAACCTCAAGAATGGCATGACTCCAGTGGACGCGGTGATGGGCAGTGTCCGGGTAAGGCTGCGGCCAATCATGATGTCGATGCTGACCACCATTTTTGGCCTGGCGCCGGTGGTGTTTCTGCCGGGCGCCGGCACCGAGTTGTACCGCGGGCTTGGTACCATCGTTATGTTTGGCCTGTTTTTTTCCACGGTGCTGGCATTGACTTTCATTCCTGCCTTACTGCTACTGCTATTTAACGTCAGCCAGCGCTGGCGAGTGAGCAGGCCAGCGATCTAGGTGACCTCTTGTCTCTTGCCCTGAGCTGGGAAGGCGGTCGAAGGCTGGCCGGTTTGCAGTTGAAAAGGCGGTAGTAATAGCGCCGGCCCCGCCAGCGAGTAGCGCTATCTAGCGATTCAACTGCAGGGCTCGATCAAGGATCGGTAAGGATTTATCAGCGTCGTCCGGTGCAGGGGGCGCGCAGGTGGACGGTTTCGGCCTCAGGCCAGGTCTCGAATGCGCAGGTAGTCACGCAGCAATTCCCTGCTGCGGTCGGAGGGCGGTGTTTCGAGAAGGGCAGTAATGCTGTCAATCAACTGGCTTACCACCAGTGGCGCATGGGTTAGGGGGCTGGTGTCGGCATTTTGCTGGCGCCGCTCGGCAAGGTCTGCAAGGGTATGGAACATCAAGTCCACTGCCAGCACCAGGCGCAGCTCCAGTACGCTGTTGTCAAGGTGGCGGAGTCGCTGGTGCAATAAAGCGGCCAGTCGCTGTTGCTGGTCATCGCCGTCACTGGTCTGTAGCGGGCTGAGCCTGTCCACATTATTGAGCGCCATTTGCGCATTTATTCGCACATAGGCTTCGCCACCATCGGGGTCATTGAGCTTTTCTGCGACCGGCAGTACCAGGGCACTAACGAGATCGTCCAGCGAGAACGACGATGATGATTGAATGCCGTCGAGAATCTCACGCCGATGCTGCTGGACGTCTGTTGCATGTTTCTCAAAGATGGCCTTTAGAAGTAATTGCTTGTTGCCAAAATGATACTGAACCGCGTTGCGATTGCGCTGCTCGCTCGCAACATTGATTTCCGCCAGCGAAACCCCGTCCAGGCCGCGCTCGGCGAACAATTGCTCTGCTGCGGCAACAATTTTCGCCCGGGTCGCGCAAGCCCGACTGCGATGGGGGGGATTCTGCATATCTATTACTCGCTCTATTTCATCGACCGAGGCGCTAGTGGGACTGGTGTCTGTGATAGGGGAGGATAGTGGCTCTGTGAGACTGCGAAAAGCATGGCATAAAGAAGCATAAAATAATGGGCACAGTAGTTGGGGCGCTAGGGACGTTTGGTTTCTGATTTTTTCAGGTCAGTAAATTAATGCATTGGCGAAGCGATGTAAATGGAACATCGCATGCAAACACTGCCCCAGGCGTTTGTCCAGCCCCGTCGCCGCTGCATCTTTGCAGCGGCAGAGTTATGCAGCCAACGGTAATGCAACCGCCCCTCCCGCCGCTGCGTCCTTATACGGCCGTCGTTGTGCATCGTTAGCGCACGAAATATTGCAGTGACAGGGGACTAAAGTCGTTAGGGCTTATCAGGTTGCTGAACCGGGTCATGCCAAACTCATTGTCTAGGCCTTTGGCCAAGTAGCGCCCGGCCTTGAAGTCATAGAAAAACTCCATCGTGTACCAGGGCACCGGCACCTCGTAGTAATTCATCATGTGGCCTTCCGCCGTACGCCAGAGCTTGCCGTCCTTGTCATAGCTGTCGGCAATGGCAATCTGCCAACTGTCTTCGTCGATGTAAAACACCCTGCGCGAGTAGGAATGCCCTCGTTTCTCGGGATCCATGTTGCGTCTGTTTTGCGTGGCTGACCGCACCGTCCCCTCTACCACCCAGACGCGGTGCAGCTCGTAGCGCAGCAACTCCGGATTGGCATGTTGCTGTTGCAGTATATCGTCGTTTCCAAGGCCATCGGTCTCGAGTCGATAAGCATTGTACGGGATGTAGAGCTCGCGTTTACCCAGCAGTTTCCAGTCGAACAGGGCCGGCGACCCATTGAACATGTCGTTCTCATCCTGCAAGCGCAAGCCGTCTGACTGGGGTGCAGGCGAATCGAAGCCCCTCAAGGGAGCTCGCAGCACCCGTCGCAAATTGGGGTTATAAACCCAGCTTTGGCGCTGGGCCGCCACATAGTTATGGGTATCCAGGAGCAGCTGTCCGAAGCCAGCCTCGGAGCCGGGAGCGAGGATTTTTTGCATGAAACCCATATCAGTGTAAGGGTGCGTCTTCGAGAAGCTGGAAGCCTGCGGGCGACCATAGGGCGATGCGAACTCCTCCTGCAAGAGTATCACGCGATAGTTGCCTTTTCGGGTCACGGCTGCCTGGCCGCCGATACGACTGACTCGAATCCCACGCCAGCGCATGATATGGTTCCAGAGCACTTCGACGCCCTCGCGGGGAATCGGAAACGGTGATGCGATAGCAGCGTTTGTCACGCCACCCAGCCCCGTCTTGAGCAGTGTGGCGGTACCTGCATTGGCTTTTATGCCCTCGTAAACGAAGTCTGGATAAGAGGCGGAGCGGCGGCTGCGGTAGACATTGAGGTACCAGCTTTGGGGGAACCGTTGCAGCAGCTCCCGCTGGCCCGCGCTCAACTTATCGGCGTATTGTTCGGCGTTATCGGCGTTGATGGTAAAAAGGATGGGGTCCCCGGCATAGGGGTCTGTGTGGCGCTCCCCCGGGTTATAATCGGCGGGTGCTTGCTTGATGCCCCCTGTCCAGGCAGGAATGCTCCCATCGGCATTGCCGGCGCGCTCAGCGCCAACGGGCGTGAATGCCGGGCTATCGAGCACGTCGGTTGCGCCTGCCGCAGCGTCAATCATAGGATTGGCCGTGAGAAGCATTGCCGAGACCATCAATGTGAGGATTTTGCTCCTGATCATGTTCCTCTTCCCTCGCAACCCTAGAAAAAATAACGGATGTTGAAATTGATAAAGTCGCGGTCCTGTTTCAGGTTGTACTCTCCGCCGCCCTGGAACAGGGTATAGCTGATGTCCGCGCGCAGTCGCTGTATGTACCGAGCTTCAAGTCCCATGGTGAAGGACTTATAACCTTCGCGAAAGCTGCCGGCGCCGGAGGGGCTGTTGCCGCTGACATCGTGGGTAAAAATAACGCGCGGTGACAAACCTACCGAGCCGAATACGTTGTTGTAGGTCAGGTTGGCTGCCAACCGGTAGCCCCAGGAATTGGCATCCGCAAATATGCTTTCCGGTTCTATCTGCGGCACGGTAAGTCCCGGCGCGATCAACAGCAACTCGTCGGCGTCGGGAAAATCCCAGATGTGCACCCAGCCAATTTCAGCGGTAAGTGCCGATTGTGCCGCACCGAGCCGTGGTCCAAAAATCTGGGTGGCGCCCAGAGAGACAAATGTCTTGTCCAGCTTTTCAGTGAAGCTTACTCTTTTGTTGGCATACTCCGTTGCAATTTCCTCCGCCGTGATTTGGTCCAGGTCGACCGGGGGGAAGGGCGCCGAAGGGACCGATCCAGGCAATGCCTGGTCCAGCCGCTGGTTGATGACGACCGGCATTGGATAGTCGAAATGGTGGCCCAATTCTGCGAAGAACGCGGTGCCCGTCCTGAGGCTGGTGGTATTCATGGTCAAACCCACCATGCGGATGTCTTCGGTATATTCAGTCAGGTAACGGGTATTGGTGAGGTACTCATTGAACTGGATGCGCTGGGCTGCGGTATCGGCAGCTTCCGGTGCAATGCCCGCACTTTGCAACTCGGCACTTTTTGCGGCGATACCCTGTAAGGAATAATCGAGATAAGTCTGGGTCGAAGGGGTTATTGCCACTATCGCGGGTACCTTGCTGTGGTAATTCGCGAACAGTAGATGAAAAGAGGAATCGTTTAGCTTGGGTGCCAGCATTCGCAGGCTGATACCGTATTGACCCTGGTCGCTGGGTCGATCACTACTGATGCGTGGAACCTGGTACCAGTTGGGTACGAATCCTACCGTGCCGGCAGGTAGTCCCAATGCGGCGTCCACATTGGTTCCCTGGTCAGGGAAGGGGCCGGATTGGGCAAAAGTCGAGCCGGGTGTAACGACATCAGATGTCGATAAATAGGTGCCCTTGGCAGACAATATGGATTCATTCCACTCGTATTGGTAGTAGCCCTCTATGGCAAAGTCGGGACTCAATTGAAGGGAACCCCATAACATTCCCACAGGGAGTCGCAGGTCCTTGAGCTGGCCGGTGGGCTGCTCAAATAGCGGCAAGTTGAAAGGATTGGCGACGTTGGCGCTGTCGGCTGGAAAAAAGCGGCTTTCGCCCCAGCCGATGACCTGTCGACCAAGGCGAAGTTGCAGAGGCATCCCCTTGGGATCAAATCTCGCAGAAAGATAGGCATCGAGCACTTGGGCGTCACTGCCAACCTGATCCAGCGCCTCGGAACTCAATTCGGTGCGCGCGCGATCGCGTCGTTCGTTTTCATAGTCGTAGAAGGCGTAGGCGCGAACAAAAGCGCCGAAGTTGCCCCACACCAGTGTTACTTCGCCATCGGCCTTGACCATATTGGATACCGGGGAACCGACATCATAGTTGAGGTTGCCGTCGTCAATATTTCCATTCCCGTTGCTGCGAG
The DNA here is from genome assembly GCA_024645065.1 of Cellvibrionales bacterium. GTDB lineage: Bacteria > Pseudomonadota > Gammaproteobacteria > Pseudomonadales > JAHEGP01 > JAHEGP01. The sequence continues at coordinate 10,869 of JAHEGP010000064.1, forward strand.
TGCCACCATTGCCAGGACTCACCAGATCGGTGTCACGGTCCTGCACTCGCCAGCGGACACCATAGGCCACTTCAAAATCCGTCAGTATACCAAGGGGCTCTCCCAGCACGTCGGTGCGGAATGCCAGCGCTGACACGCTGTTGTTGCAGAAGGAAAGAATCAAGCCCAGAGCCGTATACGACAGGGTGCTGAATTTCGGTGTCACGGCACTCCCCCTTATTTTTATCGGAACCCGAAAACCGCTGTTATTTTTAAGTCAGAGTAACTGATTTGGGCTTGGGTGTTAACACAATTTAACATGGCGAGCCAAAAAGGCCCGGTTGCGCTCAGCTCGGAGTAGGTGCAGCGCCCCCTTCAAGTGCGGCTGCAAGTGCGGCTGCAAAAAAAAAGGGCGCGAAAGAATCGCGCCCCTGGGGTACTACATGAGCAGTTCTAACCGGCGATAGTGCCCAGTTTTTGCATAATGGAATCGACCGTGGAGCCAATGACATTGCTGACGCCGGGTATCGCTGCCGCACTCGAAGCGGCATTGCGCAGATCTGGCATCAGCCGGCTGACGGTGTCGACCAACATTTTACTTTGGGCCGCGCTCAGCCCCGATGCAGAGCTCACGATTTGGCCAAGCATCTGGTCGATGCTCTGCAGTTGGGGCAATGCCTGTTGTGCCGACTCCACGCTATTGATAGAGGACAGCGCATCAACGGTGCGACCCAGCAATGGTCCAAGCTCGCTTATCGCTGAAGTCACCGCTGGCCCGGCCGCGGTGCGGGTGGGTTCAGGGCTGGGCTTGAGGAAGAACTGATAGGCCAGCCAGCCCAGTATCAACAGTGCAAGCAAGGGTAGCAGGCGTTTCAGGATCGAGGGGCTTTCCGGGGCAGTGGCTTGCTGTCGCACCGGCGCGGCGGGTGCCGGGCGCGCAGCGGGTTGTGGGTCGGGCTGGTCCAAAAACGATAGCCCGGCGGGAACCGCTTTGTTTATGGCATCCTTTTGCCCGAGTAAACCGCTGATCAGGCCACTGACCCCCACACCATCCTCTTTGCTTTTCTTCTTCAGCATGCTCATGACCATGGGCGTTGCAACACCCAGCAGTGCCTTGCTGGCGCCTTCACCCAGGCCGCTGAATTTGGACAGGGTAGATGCGAGGAAGCCGAGTTTGTTGGCACCGAACAGCGAGCCGAGCATTTTGGTGCCCGTGGAGATCAGCGAGCTGCTGCCGCCCCCGCCCAGCACACTGGCGAAGTTGCCGATCAGGCCATCATCGGCTGCTTCCAGCTGTTGCTCGAAGGCTCGTTTGCCCTCTGGCTTGGAGAGACCCCCTACCAGGCCGCTGAGAAGCGCGGGGCCCGCACCGGCCAATGCCTTGCTGACAAGGCTGCTGTTTTCGCCCAGTAAACCCGAAATTGCATCGATGTTAGACGGGGTGATTTGATCCTTGAACATATCGATAACATTGAAAGACATTCTGGTACCCTCCATAGGCATTGTGTCTTGTTTTTTTGCAGCGCCTGCGAGAAGGTCGCCGTCGGCCTACTCTGCCATGCAGAATAAGGCTGTCAAGTGCTTAATTAAAGTGAAAGCTGATAGCGATCACCGGTCCTGCCGGCAATCGGCGTGACTTGCGCTTGCGCCGGGCATAACCATTGCGGGGCTTTATCGTTAACCGCCGAATATCAGGGGGCGATTTTTCGCGTTGTCAGGCCGGGTTCAGTCCATCAGGACGTGGACTTTTTGCCGGCAGGATTTTATTCTGCGGCGATACTCAACCAATGGAATGCTGCTGATGTTCCCGTTACGCGATGACAACCCGACCTTCCTGACGCCCTACGTCACCTACACCATCATTGCGCTGAATACACTGGCGTGGATCCTGATCCAGGGGATGGGCACCGAGCCGACCCTGTCCAGTTCCATATGCCTGATGGGCTTGACCCCCGGAGAATTGCTCAACACCCTGCCAGCGGGTACCGAGCTGCAGGTAGGCCCGCAAACCTTTTGTCAGATGACAGACTCCCGCAGCGCCTACACTCTGGTGACGGCAATGTTCATGCATGGAAGCTGGATGCATATCATCGGCAACATGTGGTTTCTCTGGGTTTTCGGTAACAATGTCGAGGATTCGATGGGCCATGTCCGCTTTGCCATTTTTTACCTGCTTTGCGGTTTCGCCGCTGCGGCGTGCCAGATCATCGCAGACCCGGATTCCGGTATTCCGATGGTGGGCGCTTCGGGGGCTATCGGCGGGGTGATGGGCGCCTATATCGTCCTCTACCCCCGGGTACATGTTCATATGCTGCTGTTCCTCGGTTTCTTCGTGACGACTTTTGCGGTGCCGGCGGTATTTATGCTGGGGTATTGGTTCGTGATGCAGATCGTCGGCGGCTTTGGCTCGATTGGCAGCACCGAGGGTGGTACCGCGTTCTGGGCACATGTCGGCGGGTTTGCAGCGGGGGCTGCGCTGATTTACCTGTTCAAGGTGCCGGAGATGGTCAATCGTCATCCCTACCATGGCATTCACCAGCCCGAGGCGCCGACTCGATCCTGGAAGCGATTACGCTAGAGAGCAATCGCTGCTGGCGCCCAAGTCGCCAGAGTCAGCTTAAAGATACGGCGTTACTCCCACGGGGAAAGGAGTTACCAGACGCCAGCGTCGTTTTCCTGCCTGCTATTTGCTGGATCAGCCGTGCTTTGCCGTCCCGGCCTTCATCTGCGCCATCAGGTCGCAGAAGTGGATGTGGCAGGGCTCGTCTACCTTGAGAATCCGCCGTTGTCAAAGACGG
>JAHEGP010000271.1 GCA_024645065.1 Cellvibrionales bacterium
ATGCACGTCGATGGGACTCACCATACCCACGCGCCCGGGGTATAGCTGCCAGATTCATTCACACCGCAACTTCAGCAATTTCATTCCAACGCTGGCTGGCAGGACTTTCAACCGCCGGCGGCTTTCCCGGGGTTGCTGCCTGGTAACGGTCCGGCGGCGGCGCTCAACTCTTCAGAGCGCCGCCAATAGCCGGCTAACAAGGACCCCGCCAGGTTGTGCCAGATACTGAAAATTGCCGCCGGTAACGCCGCTATGGCGGAGAAATATTTGAGTGCCAGCGCCACCGCGAGGCCGGAATTCTGCATGCCCACTTCGATGGCGATGGTGCGACTGTCTCGCAGGCCCATGCCCAGCAGGCGACTCGAACCATAAGCACCAGCCAGCCCCAGAATATTATGCAATGCCACGGCCAGCAGGGTGATCACGCCTGTCGCGGCAAGTCCGGGGCCGTTGATAGCGACGATGATTGCGATAATGAATGCGATGGTGATTATCGACAGCGTCGCGAGAAGTTGTTCGTGCGCCCTGATCCGGCGCGCAAACAGCACATTCAGTGACACGCCCGCCGCTACCGGCAACAGCACCATCTTGACAATGCTCCATAGCATCGCGAGGCGATCAACCTCGATGGTTCGCTCAACATAAAGCCAGACCAGCAGTGGAGTCGCGACAACACCTATCAGGGTCGATACCATGGTCATGGTTATCGATAGGGCCACGTTGGCGCGCGCCAGATAGCAAATTACATTGGAGGCCGTTCCGCCCGAGCAGCAGCCAACCAGAATGAGGCCTGCCGCCAGCTGCTCCGGTAACTGCATCACGCGAGCCAGCATCCAGGCCAGGAATGGCATCAACAGGAATTGCAGGCCAACGCCAACAGCCACCGGACGTGGTGATCGCGCTACCCGCTTGAAATCAGCGGCAGTCAACGTGAGCCCCATAAAAAACATGACCATGGCCAACATTGGCACGATCAAGCCGGAACGACCCACAAAAGGCCCGGGGTAGACATAGGCAACCGCGGCCAACAGCAGGGCCCACAGCGGGAATAAAAGATTGAACCTTTGTATCAATGCGTTCCGGCGCCCCCGATCTCACCGACGTTACCGGGCTACAGACCAGGGTGTAGCCGGCTCAATCGCAACGACCGTCGCGCCGTGTACAGCCCCTTACTGTTATACGTCGAGTGTGACTCATGATATGTTATAGCCGCTGTTATTGACCAGCACACTTAACCCATGGGTTGAAGGCACCCGAGCAGCCGCAGCAGGCGCATATGCAGTTTGCAACTCTGCAAATTGACAGCTGCACCGGAATTACAGTGCCCTTTCCCTACTATCATTGAACTATTGAGTAACCAGGTTGTAGCAGTGGCGGCAGCGAGCGTAACAACAGAAGACATAGCTTTTTCATCCAGGCTCACTGCGGAGGCTGTGCGTTACCTGGAGCAGGACGGAGACCCGCTGCCCGGTAGCGAGCAGGTTGAACGGGCAATGGCGGGCAGCGGTGGCAATGTCGAGCAGCGAATCATCGAACGCGCCCGACAGCTTGCTCCCGATGCCGGCGTCGCGCAGGGCCTGCACCGAATACGGCGCTACGCGCGCATACTGGGCTCCGGGGCCCTGGTGATCTCATTTCTGCTAGGTGGTTTTGCCGCAGCCCAGGCTTTCGATCAGGGTAAATCGATAGTCAATTTTTATTGGCTGTTACTCGTGCTGCTCGGCTTCAACTTTGTCAGTCTGGTGTTCTGGCTATTCAGCTTTTGGGCCAGTGGCACCGCCAGCGCAGGCATTCTGGGACAAAGCGGCGCGTTCCTGTTACAGCGCTGGATCGGCAAGACCTCACCGCCAGACTCATCGCAGCTCCAATTGACACGGTCATGGCTTGGGGTGGTGCTGCAGGGCGCGACGGGGCGCTGGACCCTGAGCAGTTTAAGTCACGGCTTATGGACCTGCTATCTGCTTGGCGGCCTGCTGATGATCATGCTTTTGCTGGCAGCCAGGCAGTACGACTTTGTCTGGGAAACCACGCTACTGGGACCCGACACGTTCATTCCCCTGACCGAGGCCCTGGCGTGGCTACCCACCCAACTGGGGCTACCGACACCCAGCCTGGAGCAAATCAACCAAAGCCGCCTCGGGGCCGATCCGGCGATGCTCGCTGAAGCCCGCCAGGCATGGGCCAGCCTGCTAATTGCCAGCCTTTTGCTCTATGGCATCCTGCCGCGGTTACTGCTGCTCTTGCTGAGTCGCCTGCTGCGCCGTCGAGCCCTGAAAAATTTCACCCTCGACACCAGCCGACCCTACTATGTCAGGCTGCGCCAGCGCCTGGTGCCACCGGCGACCACAGTTGGAGTTGTCGATGCCGACGATGAAAAACCCCAGTTGGCGCCCGCCGGAACCAGCACCGAGCACCACCAGCCCATACCTGACAACGCCTGCTGGCTGGGGATAGAGCTGGGGCCCGAGCAAGACTGGCCCCCTATCCGATTGGCAGCCGGGAAAGATCTGGGGTGTGTTTCAGACCGTGCCGGCCAGCAACAGGCGCGACGGGAGGTGGCACAGGTATCCAGATTGCCGTTGGTATTGGTCGTACCCATGCATCGATCCCCGGACCGCGGCATGGCACGCTTCATCGGTGAATTGATTACAGCCCACCCCAGGGACTGCTGGCTCGCCCTGCTGGAAAACGCAATAACCGATAATTCTCCTGCCAGCGAGCGAGACGCTCGCCTGGTTGACTGGTATGCGTTGGCGGCACGCAGCAATGTTGAGGCCGACAGGGTAACTCAGCTGCAGGTCGACACCAATAGCACCGCGGGGGTAAAAAATGGCGGCTAGCGTTATTCGGATTGCCGTTGTCGGTCATGCCAACACCGGTAAAACGTCACTCATGCGAACCTTGTTGCGGGATACTTCCTTCGGCCAGGTTTCCAATCATCCGGGCACAACCCGACATGTGGAGGGCGCTTCACTGGTAGTGGGTGACGAGGCGATCCTCACTCTGTACGACACGCCGGGCCTGGAAGATTCCATAGGCCTGCTGGAGTTACTGGAAACGATAATTCCCGGGAGGAAAAGCGACGGCATAGAAAAACTGCAGGCACTGCTGGCGAATATCGAAAGCTACCCCCTGTTCCAGCAAGAGGCCAAGGTCGTCAGGCAACTGCTACAGAGCGATTTGCTGTTCTATGTCATCGACTGCCGCGAGCCCATTCTTGGCAAGTATCGTGATGAGTTGACCATTCTCAGCTACGCAGCGCGCCCGGTCATTCCCGTGCTCAATTTCGTGGCGGCGCCCGGTGCCAGGCCGGATCTTTGGCGCGAGCAACTGTCCAGAGCCGGCTTACATGCGACCGTCGAATTCGACACGGTGGTGTTCAGCTTCGAGGGCGAGAAGCGCCTGTATCAAAAGATCCAGAGCCTGTTGGGCGATCGCTATGACCAGGTCCAGCGCCTGATTGACGAGCGCCACCAGCAACTGTTACTCACGTGGCAGGCAGCGGCCAAATGCAGCGCCGAGCTGATTGTCGACGTTGCAGCCTACCGGGTGGTCGTCGCTCAGCAGGAAGACACCACGGAATTGCGCAGCGAGACCGCGGCCATGCAGGATACCGTGCGCAAGGCAGAGGCACGCTGCAACAAAAACCTGTTGCGCTTGTTTGGCTTTAACAGCAGCGACCTGGTGGCGGCACAGCTGCCAGTGCAGAGCAATCGCTGGGAAAGCGATCTGTTTGACTCGCGCACCATGGCCCAATTCGGAATAAAAGCAGGCAGCGCTGCGATGAAAGGTGCTGCCGCCGGCGCGGGTGTGGACGTAGTGACGGGCGGCCTGAGCCTGGGCATGGGCACCATACTGGGAGCTGCGGCGGGTGTCATATGGAGCGGAAGCAAAAGGTTTGGCAAGGATATCGCCGTGAGCATGCGCGGCCACCACCAGGTTTGCGCGGATGACGACACCATGAAATTACTGTGGCTGCGCCAGCACGAGTTGCTGCTGGCATTACTGGACCGCGGT
>JAHEGP010000065.1 GCA_024645065.1 Cellvibrionales bacterium
GTTGAGCACTCCCAGGCTAATACTCAGCAGCGCCAGGACCCCTAACCAGGAAGCCAATCCGGACTGGGCCGAAGCGGACGCCACTTTAGCAATGGTAATCGGCCCACTCAAGTTTTTTGGTGAAATTAGGCCCATGACCAGCTTTTTTATCGATTCCAGGGTAAATACCGTAACCGTCCAGGTCTGGTTGACGGCTTCCCCCAGGGCGCTCAGTGGGTTGTAATTGAACTCCCGCTGCAGGTGCTCCGGGTAGGGCGGGACCTCTACCCTGACGCCAACCTGTCCGTAACTTTCGCCGTTGGCGGTTACTGTGGCTGGCGTCAGGTCGACCCTCAGAGTCGCCTGTTCACGCTCTATTTCCACTGCCAGGGTTTGGCCGGGCCGGGCGCGAACGTAGTCTACCCACTCCTCCCATTCGGCAATCGGATTGCCGTCGACCGCCAGTACCAGGTCCCCCGACTGCAGCCCGGCCAGTGCCGCCGGGCTATCGGCAACAACCTCTTCGATTCGCGGCGGGATGGGCGGCGAGAACGGCTCCAGCCCCAGGCCTCCCAGCAGATCCGGCTCGTCGGCACCCACCAGCCAGCGGTCGAGTTGGGCGCGGGATTCATACACCAGATCCGAGTCGTCGTAACGCACCCCGAACACCACTTCGCCGGTCTCGCCCAGGCGTCGCAGCAGACGCTGGTTGACAGCTCTCCAGGTGGCAGTCTTGGCGCCATCGACCGAAACCACTTCCATACCGGGTTCCAGCCCGGCCTGCTCAGCTATGGATCCTTCCTCAACCGCGCCAATAATGGGCACGGCGCCGGTCACACCAGAGGCGAAGATAAACCAGTACGCGGCAATCGCCAGGAGAAAATTGGCTATCGGCCCGGCGGCGACGATGGCCGTTCGAACACCCAGGGGTTGACGATTGAAAGCCTGGCCAAGATCGGCATCCGCTACCGGACCTTCGCGTTCATCCGCCATTTTGACATAACCACCCAGCGGCAGCAGGCAGACAACATACTCCGTTCCAAGCTTGTCGTGCCACCCGAAAAGCGACTTGCCGAAACCGATCGAGAAGCGCAACACTTTTACGCCGCAGCGACGTGCAACCCAGAAGTGACCAAACTCGTGAAAGGTCACCAGCAGGCCAAAGGTGAGCAGGGCTATGGCAATACTTGTCAATAATTCCATAAACGACAATATCCCGAATCAGGGCAGCAGTGCCACGGCCTTGTCTCGGGCCTGCGCGTCTGCCGATTTGACTGCAGCAATATCTATAGGTTCATAGAAATCGCAGGCTGACAGGACCTTTTCTATCAGCTCAGCGATCGCCAGAAATCCGATGCGGCCATCCAGAAATGCCTGCACAGCCACTTCATTGGCGGCATTGAGCACGGTGCTGGCGGTTCCACCAGCGGCACAGGCTTCCCTTGCCAAACGCAGGCAGGGGAAGCGCTCTATATCCGGAGCCGAAAAGTCGAGCCGGGCGTGGGAAATAATATCGAGACTTGAAACCCCGGATTCAACCCTCTGCGGCCACGCCAGGCCGTGGGCAATAGGGGTGCGCATATCCGGGTTGCCCAGCTGCGCCAGTACCGATCCGTCGACGTATTCCACCATCGAATGCACGATGCTCTGGGGGTGCACGACCACCTCAACCCGATCCGCCGCGGTATCGAACAGGTAGCAGGCCTCGATCAGCTCCAGACCCTTATTCATCAGGGTGGCAGAGTCGACCGATATCTTTTGCCCCATCGACCAGTTGGGATGCGCGCAGGCCTGCGCCGGGGTGACCGTCTGCAACTGCTCCAGGCTGGCCTCACGAAAGGGACCGCCCGAGGCTGTGAGCAGGATGCGGCGTACCCCGCATTGTTCCAGTCCCTCCCGATGCTGCACAGGCATGCATTGGAAGATGGCATTGTGCTCACTGTCTATTGGCAACAGGGTGGACCGGGACTGTCGCACCGCTTGCATGAACAGGGGACCAGCCATGACCAGCGATTCCTTGTTAGCCAGCAGGACTCGCTTGCCCGCACGCACCGCTGCCAGGGTCGGTTCAAGGCCCGCAGCGCCGACGATCGCGGCCATTACCGTGTCGACCTCGGGAGCCGCTGCGACGGCCTCCATCGCGTCACTACCCTGCAATACTTCCAGTTGCGGATCGATCGCCCTGAATTGCTCCCGCGCCTGGCGCGCCGCGTCGGCATCCCCAATCACCACGACGCGGGGTCGAAACAGCTCCACCTGTTGTCGCAGCTTGTCGATACTCTGTTGGCAGGTCAGTGCCCAGACCTGATAGCGATCCGGATGACGGGCGATGACATCGAGGGTACTGACCCCTATCGAGCCGGTCGACCCAAGTATCACCACCCTTTGCATGGCTATGCCACACTCCGGGTGAGCAGCACCGTGATACCGAAAGCAAACACCGGGATTGCCGCCGCCAGACTATCTATGCGATCCAGCACCCCACCGTGACCAGGCAACACGGTGCCGCTGTCCTTGACACCCTGGTGGCGCTTGACCATGCTCTCGACCAGATCACCCAGCACCGACGCCAGGCCGGTGACAACCGATACCAGCATAAAGCTGCCAAGACCCACGACATGTGAATTAGTGATCATGCCAACAAAAAGTGCAAACACAGTGACGGCAGCAATACCCCCCACCAGCCCTTCAAGGGTCTTACCAGGGCTGACCGCCGGCGCCATCTTGTGTCGACCGAAAGCCCGCCCGGTGAAATAAGCGCCGATATCGGCGCAAGCCACCAGCGCGATCACAAACAGGATCAGCCACGGACCCGCGTTCTCGAAACGCAGGAAAACCAGGCCCACCCAGGCCGGCACCAGCACCAGAAAGCCCAGCGCGGCGCGCATGCCCCTGCTGCCCCAAATTGCCGTACTACCGGGGTAGCCAAGCACCCATAACAGTAACACCGCCCAACCGGCGCAGGCCCAGCCCAGCAGCTGCCGGGCACGGTAGATATCGATATGGCCGCTGTCCCAGATCCAGGCCAACGCGAGCAGGATCGCCAGCAGCATGGCAGCTGCATAAGTCGAGCGACCACGACCCTCGATGGCGGCCAAACCCGCCCACTCCCAGGCGGCTATCGTCACCATCACTGCAAAAAAGACCAGCGCCGCGGCTGGGGAATAAAACAGGAAAAACAGTAGCACGGCCGCCAGACACAATGCGGTGATCACTCGCTGTTTAAGCATGGCTGTCCACTCCTATTTGTTCGCTGGTTTTACCAAACCGACGTTCGCGCCCTGCGAAATCGGCTATGGCGTCAATAAAATCCTGCTCCTTGAAATCCGGCCAGAATTTTTCGGTAAAGTAGAATTCTGCGTAGGCGCACTGCCAGAGTAAAAAATTGCTGATGCGATGGTCGCCCCCAGTGCGAATCAAAAGGTCGGGGGGAGGCAAATCGGACAGGGCAATACGCTGGCCCACTAACTGCTCATCGATATCGTCAAGCGCCAGACTGCCGGCCGTGACATCCGCGGCTATCGACCGGGTCGCCTGGGCAATATCCCACTGTCCCCCGTAGTCAGCAGCAATGACCAGCACGCCACCGCTATTGCCTGCGGTCAGCATTTCAGCGCGCTGCATTTTCTGTTGTATTCTGTCGCTGAAGCGGTCCCGTCGACCGATGAAGCGCATCCGGACATTGCGCCGGTCGAGATCGGGGGTCTCCCGCGTCAGGTAATTGGAAAACAGAGCCATCAACGCCTCCACCTCGCTGCGTGGGCGCAACCAGTTCTCACTGCTGAAAGCAAACAGGGTCAGAATCTCCACACCGTGCCTGTCACAGGCTTCGAGGATAGCGCGAATGGTTTCAACCCCGGCTTTGTGGCCGGCTGCCACCTGCCGCATTTTGCGCTGCCTGGCCCAACGGTTGTTGCCATCCATTATGATGGCGACGTGCCGGGGGACATTCGCCGGGGTTTGGCTTGAATTGGACATGGATGCGCAACCAGTGCGTTTAGATTTCCATCAGCTCAGCTTCCTTGGTCTCGAGCTTTGCATCCACTGCGGCAATGAACTTGTCAGTTATTTTCTGGATCTGCTCCTCGGCGCGACGCTCCTCGTCTTCGCTGATCGCTTTTTCTTTCAGCAGCTCTTTCACAGTGGCGTTGGCATCCCGACGAATATTGCGAACCGATACCCGGGCGTTCTCTGCCTCCTGGCGTGCCTGTTTGCTATAACCCCTGCGCGTCTCTTCGGTGAGAGCTGGCATGGGGATACGGATCAGGTTGCCGCTGGTTGACGGGTTCAAGCCAAGATCCGACTTCAGGATGGCCTTTTCAATCTGTGGAACCAGTTGCTTTTCCCAGGGAGAAATCGCCAATGTCCGGGCGTCCTCGACATTGATGTTGGCCACCTGGCTCAGCGGAGTATCGGCACCATAGTATTCCACCGTGACCCCATCGAGGATACCGGGGTGGGCACGCCCGGTGCGAATGCGGGTAAACGCCGAGGACAGCGCATCGATGCTTTTCTGCATCCTGACTTCAGCGTCCTTTTTGATATCGTTTATCACCTCGGTCTCCTCCAGTCTGTTATTCGATCAAAGTGCCTTCACTGCCGCCGCGCACGATGCGCAACAGCGCACCGACCTTGTCCATCTCAAATACGCGCACTGGCATGTTGTGGTCGCGACACAGGCAAATCGCAGTGAGATCCATCACCTCAAGCTTTTTATCCAGAACCTCATCATACGTGAGCTGCTCATATTTTTCTGCATCGGGATTCGTTACAGGATCTGCGCTGTAGATGCCGTCCACCTTGGTCGCCTTGAGTACCACCTCAGCATTCATTTCTATGCCGCGCAGGCAGGCCGCCGAATCCGTGGTAAAAAACGGGTTACCGGTCCCCGCGGAAAAGATAACCACGTCGCCCTGTTCCAGGTAACGCATCGCGGTGCGTCGATCGTAATGTTCGACCACTCCGCTCATGGGAATCGCCGACATCACCCGGCTGGGAATATTGGAACGCTCCAGCGCATCGCGCAGCGCCAGGGCATTCATTACCGTGGCCAGCATACCCATATGGTCACCGGTAACGCGATCGAGGCCCGCCGCATTCAGGGCGGCGCCGCGAAACAAATTGCCGCCCCCCACTACCAGGCCGACCTCAACACCAATACCAACCAGTTGACCAATCTCCAGCGCCATTTTGTCCAGCACCCTGGGATCAATGCCAAATCCGGCTTCACCGGACAACGCCTCGCCGCTCAGCTTGAGCAGGATACGCTGATAGAAGACTTCCCTACCCGATTGACCCATATTGACTCCACCCGAATAAACAAAGGGCGGGATAACCCGCCCACGTAAGCCTTTCGCACTACGATTTCAGCTGCGCCGCAACCTCCTCGGCGAAATCCACTTCCTGCTTGTCGATACCCTCGCCCACCTCGAAGCGGACGAAAGACACGACATCGCCCCCCGATTTTTTAGCCAGCTCGCCCACGGTGATGTCAGGATCCTTGACGAAAGGCTGCTTGACGAGGCTTATCTCCTCGAGGAACTTGCGCAACCGCCCACTGACCATCTTGTCAATGATTTCAGCAGGCTTGCCACTGTCGGCTGCCTGGGCGATGTATATTTCCTTCTCCTTGGCGATGACCTCCTCGGGAACCGCATCGGGATCAACAAACTGGGGGTTGACCGCTGCGATGTGCATTGCCACATCCCTGGCCAGCTCCTCGTTGCCCCGGGCAACGCCAACGAGCACCCCGATCCGGTTGTTGCCGTGAACGTAGGTGCCCACCACACCGTCCTGCTCCAGGTTCTGCCACGCGACGCGCCGAACACTGATGTTTTCGCCAATTTTCTGTACCAGCGACTCCCGGGCCTGTTCCAGCTCCGGGGACATCAACGCCGCGACATCTCGACTACCACTGGCGAACGCCTGTTCTGCGACCTGGTCGACAAATGCCAGGAAGCTCGCATCGCGCGCTACAAAGTCCGTTTCGCTGTTGACTTCCACCAGGACCGCACTGCGGCCGTCTTCACCCAGGCGCACGGCTACCACACCCTCCGCAGCGATCCGGCCAGACTTCCTGGCCGCTTTCATTCCGCTGGATTTGCGCAGATCTTCTATTGCCTGTTCGATATTGCCATCGGCCTCTTTGAGTGCCTTTTTGCAATCGAGCATACCCAGCCCGGTGCGCTCGCGTAACTCTTTTACTAGTGCCGCTGATACTGCCGCCATCGTTTCAAATCTCCACAGCTTGCGGGCGCTGCAGCCCGCGTCTAAAGCCTGACTAATTACTTGATGAATTGACCGCTCCGGTGTAACCGGCTGCGATTAAGCTTGAGGGGCTTTCTCAGCGCCTTCCACTTCGACGAATTCGTTTGCCTTCACATCGCCCTGACCCTCGGCCCGGCCTTCTGCAATGGTCTGTCCCAGCACCTTGACATATAGCCTGATGGCACGAATGGCATCGTCGTTGGCGGGAATCACATAGTCGACGCCATCCGGGTTACTGTTACTATCGACGATCCCGATCACCGGAATACCCAGCTTGTTGGCTTCCTTGATGGCGATGCGCTCATGATCGACATCGATCACAAACAAGGCATCAGGCAGCCCACCCATATCCTTGATACCGCCGATGGAACGCTCCAGCTTCTCCATTTCACGCCGGCGCATCAGTGCTTCCTTCTTGGTCAGCTTGGCAAAGGTACCGTCCTCGGATTGCTGTTGCAGATCGCCATAGCGCCGGATCGACTGGCGAATGGTTTTGTAGTTGGTCAACATCCCACCGAGCCAACGGTGGCTGACGTACGGGATACCCATTTGGCTAGCTTCTTCATATACGATCTTGCCGGCCGCGCGCTTGGTGCCCACCAGGAGGATCTTGTTGTTGTTAGCAGAAAGCTGCTTGACAAACCCGAGCGCCTCATTGAACGCGGGGACGGTTTTTTCCAGGTTGATTATATGGATTTTGTTGCGAACGCCGAAAATGTACTGATCCATCTTCGGGTTCCAGTAGCGGGCCTGGTGGCCAAAATGAGCCCCTGCCTGCAAGAGGTCGCGCATTGATACAGTTGTCATGATTTCACCTTGTTGTTAGACCTGGAATCACCGGGGTCCCCCCAAGCCTGATGGGCCGCGGTAGAGGACGCGTCCAGATGACAAAAGCCCGCGCGCACCGCATCGGCCCGCTCACGGGGTTTTCCACCTGCGTTATTCCAGGTCCGGGTTATGCCTCCATACACCCCGCCCCTCAACCGCTTTGCCGCCTTGACCAGCAGCGCTTCGGCACCCAAAGAAACGTGTCGGTGCATGTGTGGATTTAGTTTTCGCCGGGTTTTTTGCCTGCGAGACGCAAGCCTTTGAACGGCTATTCCCCCAGGCGCAATCCCAGCGCGCGGCTTTATACCACAAACTGCAGGCTCGTTAAACCTGGAAACCGCAGTTGGGCGCGGAATTATCGGCAAATCCCCCAGTGGCAGGCAGGGCTTCCCTCGCCGCCAATGGCCTGGGCCGCATCCGGCGCAGTCCTTGCCAGGAGTGGGAACGACGCTGCGGGCCTGCAGGGCAGTGCCTGCGACGCCAGGCGATCAACTCGCGCTGTTGCGTGCTGTTGGGGTAGAATAACCGCGTATTTTAGTCAGGCAAACAGATTCCACTATGGCTGTAACTATCAAAACCCCAGAAGAGATTGAAAAAATGCGCGTCGCCGGGCGGCTGGCGGCCGAGGTACTGGAAATGGTCGCTCCCCATGTCCAGGTCGGCGTCAGCACCGGAGAATTGGACCGGATCTGTCACGACTACATTGTCGACGTACAGCAGGCCGTCCCGGCGCCACTGAATTACAAGGGATTTCCGAAGTCGATTTGTACTTCGGTCAACCAGGTAGTCTGCCACGGCATCCCCTCCGACAGTAAAGTGCTCAAGCAAGGCGATATCGTCAATGTCGACATCACCGTTATCAAGGACGGTTTTCATGGCGATACCAGCGCCATGTTTCTGGTGGGGCGGGTCGACTCGCACAACAAACGCCTGGTGAAAATTACTCAGGAGTGCCTCTACCGGGCGATCGACATCGTCAGGCCCGGCGCCACTTTGGGGGATATCGGTCACGTTATCCAAAGCTACGCAGAGGCCAACCACTACTCGGTGGTGCGCGATTATTGCGGCCATGGCATTGGCCGCGTGTTCCACGAGGAGCCCCAGGTCATGCACTTTGGCAAACCTGGTGCCGGCCTGCGCCTCGAACAAGGCATGACTTTCACCATCGAACCGATGATCAATGCGGGCGGATATCGCACCAAGCTCAATCGCAAGGACGGCTGGACCGTGACTACTGTCGACCGCCGGCCCTCGGCACAATGGGAGCATACCCTGGCTGTCACCGCCGATGGCTGCGAGGTGCTCACAGCGCGTGCAGACGAGCCCTATTTTGGCCAGGCGAGAGCCAGCCGAGGGGGCCTGGAGCTGGCCAGCGTTGCAGTCAAAGCCAACGGATCCAGCTGATGATAGCCCAACCAAGTACCTGCTCTGAGCGCAGCCAACAGATCTACGCCCGCCTGAATACCTGCGAACACGCCATTGAAACCCTGCGTGCAGTCAACACCGATACCATGGCCGAGCTTAATAGACGCTACGAGAATAACGAGGATATCGCTAATCTGGTACAGGCCAGATCGACGTTTATCGACGATCTGCTGGCGGCGGTGTGGACCTGGTGTGGCCTGCCCCAGGACCGGGACATGTGCCTGATAGCTGTGGGCGGCTATGGACGCGGCGAATTGCACCCGCACTCGGATATCGACCTGATGATTCTGGTTGAGCCCCAGGCTGAAGAAACTCACAAGGCAGAGCTCGAGAAGTTCGTCACCCTGCTCTGGGATATCAAACTCGATATCGGCCACAGCGTGCGAACAATGGAGCAATGCATTGAAACGGCCGGCCGCGATATTTCGGTCGTTACCAATCTAATGGAATCGCGCCTGATAACGGGTGACCCTGCCGCGCACCAGGAATTGCGCGCCGCTACCGGTCCCAACGCCATGTGGGACAGCCGCGCTTTTTATCAGGCCAAGTGGGACGAACAGAAAGCCCGGCATCGAAAGTACGCTGACACCGAATACAACCTCGAACCCAACCTCAAGTCCAGCCCCGGGGGTCTGCGTGACGTCCAGACCATCGGCTGGATTGCCAAGCGCCATTTCCAGACCGCTGATCTGGAGCAATTGGTAGCCCGCAATTTTTTAACCCGTGACGAATTTCGGTTGCTCAACGAAGGCCGGGATTTTCTCTGGCTGGTGCGCTGGGCATTACACAACCTTGCCGGCAGAGCCGAAGATCGGCTGTTGTTCGAACACCAGCGCGAGTTGGCAAAAAAGTTTGGCTTCATCGATAGCGATGAAGGCCTCGCGATCGAGAAATTCATGCAGCTTTACTATCGTTGGGCGCTCGCGCTGTCCGGACTCAACGACCTTGTGGTGCAATTGTATGACGAGGCAATCCTGCGTGCCTGTGACCCGGAAACCATACATTCAATAAACCAGCGCTTCTTCGTGCGCAATAACTATATCGATGTGGCCAACGACAAGGTCTTCAAGACCACTCCCAGCGCGGTCATGGAAATTTTTGTCCTCATGGCGCAAAATGAAAATATCATAGGGCCAAGAGCGTCTACCATTCGCCTGCTGCGGGAAGCCAGCGAGAGCATCGGCGACGACTTTCGTAACGACCCGCGCAACAGGCAGGCGTTCATTCGGCTACTGCGCTCACCCTATAAAATCGCCACCCAGCTGCAGCGCATGAATCGCTTCGGCATTCTGGGCAAGTATCTTCCCGAATTTGGTCGTATTGTAGGCAAGATGCAGCACGACCTTTTCCATATCTATACCGTCGATGCGCACACCATCCAGGTGGTGAAAAATATGCGCCTGTTTGCCCACGATGAGTTCGCTGACCGCTATTCCCTGGCCGCCAGCATTCTCAAGCGCTTGCCGAAGCTGGAATTGCTCTATATCGCCGGACTGTACCATGATATCGCCAAGGGTCGCGGCGGCGATCACTCGCGCATGGGCGCTATAGACGCCGCCGCATTTTGCACCCGCCACGGCTTCAATGCCCGCGATAGCCACCTGGTGGTGTGGCTGGTCAACAATCACCTGCTCATGTCGAGCACCTCGCAACGCAAGGATATCACCGACCCGGAAGTGATCCGCGAGTTCGCACTGGAAATGCAGGACCAGGAACGGCTGGACTATCTTTATGCACTTACCGTGGCAGACATCAATGCGACCAACCCCAAGCTGTGGAATAGCTGGCGCGCATCCCTGTTGCGCCAACTGTACCTGGAAACCCGCCGTGCGCTGCGTGTTAGCGTCGAGAATTACAGTCACAAGAGCGACTGGATAGAGGACTGCAAGGAAAATGCAATCCGGCTGCTGGAGGACAAGGGCTACGATGCCGACGATATCATCGCGTGCTGGAACAGCCCCGATGAAGATTATTTCCTGCGCGAGACACCCACTGATATTTGCTGGCACACCGAGGCCATTCTTCGGCAAAAGGACAAGTCGGCACCGCTGATACTGATAAAGGATACAACCTCAAGGCAATATGAGGGTGCGACCCAGATATTTGTCTATACCCAGAGCTACCCACAACTATTTGCCGTGATGTCGGCGAGCTTCGAGCAGTTGCAGCTGAGCATCCAGGATGCCCGCATCTTTCGCAATGCGAGTGACTACAGCATAGACACCTACATTGTCCTGGACCCCGAAGGTGAGCCGATTGGCAATGACCCCCAGAGGACGGACGAAATCAAACAGGTTCTGCGCAAAGCTGTCATCGAGCGTCGTTCGCCCAGCAACCAGTGGGATAAACTCGTCACGCGTCAGCTCAAGTACTTTGATTATCCCTCCGATGTCAAAATCAGTCACGATGATGTCAAGACCATCGTCGAACTGGTCAGTCCGGATCGGCCGGGGCTTTTGGCACGGGTGAGTCGAGTGTTCCTTGATTTCGACCTGCACCTGCAAAATGCCCGCATCTGTACTCTGGGTGAACGCGTGGAAGACGTATTTTTTGTCACCGACCAGGACGGCAACCCGGTTACCGAGCCTGAACGCCAGGAAGCGCTGCGATCCGCCCTCTGCGCCAGCCTTGATCAAAAGGCGGGCCTCACGCCCAGGGTGCAGGCATTCGAATGAATCCCGACCTGGAGCGTCTGCACTCCTATCCCTTTGAGAAGCTCGCGGCGCTGAAACAAGGCGTCCGCCCGCCCGCGGGGCTAGCACCCATTTTGCTCTCCATCGGTGAGCCGCAACACCGGGCGCCGGAGCTGGTGCTTGCCGCACTGTCCGCGCATATGCAGAACATCGCCAAATATCCCAACACCCGGGGCACCGTTGAGTTGCGTCAGGCGATCAGTGACTGGTTGCAACGGCGCTTCAAGCTGCCCGCCTCAATGGTCGACCCCGAAACTCGCATCCTGCCGGCCAACGGTACCCGCGAAGCCCTGTTTGCTTTTGCCCAGGCCTGCCTCGACCGCAGCCAACAGCCCATGGTGCTGATGCCCAACCCTTTCTACCAAATCTACGAAGGCGCGGCCCTTCTCGCCGGCGGTGAACCACACTACCTCGACTGCCCCGCTGATCAGGACTTCCTTCCCGACTATGACCATATCAGTGACACCGTGTGGCGGCGCTGCCAACTGCTTTACCTCTGCAGCCCGGGCAATCCAACCGGCGCGGTCACCGACATCGAAAGCCTCAAGGGCCTGATCGAGCTGGCGCAGCGCCACGACTTCATTATTGCCTCGGATGAGTGTTACTCCGAAATCTATCGCGACGAGCAACAACAGCCGCCGGGCCTGTTGCAGGCCGCAGCCGAGCTTGGCCTGGATAACTTCAAGCGCTGCGTGGCCTTCCATAGCCTGTCCAAGCGCTCCAACCTCGCCGGCTTGCGCTCGGGCTTTGTCGCCGGCGACCCTGAGGTGATACGGCAGTTTTTCAAATACCGCACCTACCACGGCTGTGCGATGCCAGTGCAGGTACAAATGGCGAGTATTGCCGCGTGGCAGGACGAGGCCCATGTGGTCGCCAACCGCAGCGCATACAGGGACAAATTCAGTGCCGTCGCTGAGATACTGGCGCCGGCCATGGACTTTGTTATGCCGGATGCCGGCTTCTATCTTTGGGCCAGAACCCCCATCAGTGATACCGAATTCTGCCGGGAGTTGTACCGACAGCAAAATGTGACCTTATTGCCCGGCAGTTACCTGGGCCGTGACAACAAAGGCGTCAACCCGGGCAATGGCTATGTTCGCATCGCCCTGGTGCCACCGATAGAGCAATGTTGCGAGGCAGCCAGGCGTATCGCTGACTATATTACCAGTGCCTGAATCCCCGACGAGCACAACACCGTGGCGATGCAGACTGCACCTTGCGCCAGAGCAGGCCAACAGCAAGTTAACACCATGACCAAACTGCAAAGAGCAGCTTATATCCGGCAGCGGCTGGCCGAACTTTACCCAAACCCTCCCATCCCGCTGCAGCACAAGGACCCCTTTACCTTGCTCGTTGCCGTGCTGCTTTCAGCCCAGTGCACCGATGAGCGGGTCAACAAAGTTACCCCTGCCCTGTTTGAACTGGCTGATAACCCGGCTGCAATGGCCGAGCGCAACGCGGAGCAAGTGGAGGCGATCGTTCGCCCCTGCGGATTGGCTCCGCGCAAGGCTCGCGCCATTGTCGAACTGTCCAGAATCCTGATTGCGCAGTACGAGGGACAGGTGCCAGCCGATATGAAAGCACTGGAAGAACTTCCCGGCGTAGGACATAAAACCGCCAGCGTGGTCATGTCGCAGGCTTTTGGCGAGCCCGCCTTTCCTGTCGACACCCACATTCATCGTTTGGCGCAGCGCTGGGGACTAACTAACGGAAAAAACGTGGTGCAGACGGAGCGCGACCTGAAGAAGCTCTTCCCAGCCGCCAGCTGGAACGATCTCCACCTGCAGATTATCTATTATGGACGGGAGTTTTGTAGCGCGCGCGGTTGCGATGGCACGGTGTGTGAGATCTGCCGGCACTGTTACCCACAGCGCAGCAAACCGGTAAAGTTGCGCAGGCCCTGATTCGGTTGACCAGTCAATGGGCGGTTGCGCCAGGCTGACCGCCATTGGACGACTCTGGCCTATGCTGCCATCTGGCTCACCCGGGCTGGAGCACAGTTGTGAAATGGCGTGCCGATAAACCTGGAAACCGCAGTTGGGGGCGGAATTACCGAAAAATCCCGGATTAGCAGGCCGCAATTCCGGCTTGCCCGGGGGACATCCAGCATACTGTCGAAGTATGCTATTCTAGGCGTTTTTATCCGAGCCCTTCCAAACCATGGCTGTCACCCTTCACGGCATCAAGAATTGCGACTCGGTCAAGAGAGCGCGCCAGTGGTTGCAGGCGCAGCAAATCGATTACGAGTTTCGTGACTTTCGCCAGCGCCCGCCCGCGTTGGAGGAAATTGAAAGCTGGATGCAACACTGTGATTGGCACCAGCTGCTGAACAAACGCTCCACCAGTTGGAAAAACCTGTCACAGGCTGAACGCGACCGGGCGGTTGACCCCAGTGCCGTGGCACAATTGCTGCACGCCAATGCCA
>JAHEGP010000066.1 GCA_024645065.1 Cellvibrionales bacterium
GCCGGCCGCTCGATTCACGTGCGCGAGTCCAGCAGTTATTGGCAGACTGTCACCGGTCTTCAGGATGCCGGCATCGCGGTGAAACTGGCCGCTACACCGGGTGACGAGGAGACCGAGGCGGCCATTGCAAAAGTTGCCGGCTCCGACTACGACCTGACCGTGGCGGACGAAAACCTGCTCAGGATCGAGCTGACCTGGCGAGACGATATTCGTGGGGCTTTTGCCCTGACCGAGCCGCTGGGCCAGGCCTGGGCGCTGCGCGAAAACAACCCGCAGCTACTGCAACAACTCAACGCCTTTATCAAAAAGGAATATCGCGGCCTGCATTACAATATTGCCTACAACAAGTACTTCGCTACGCCCAACTCAGTGGCTGCGCTAAAAAAGGGGCAGCTCGAGCTGGTGGAGTCGGGAACGATCTCCCCCTATGACGCCCTGATTAAAAAGTACGCCAGCCAATTCGGGTTCGATTGGCGCCTGGTGGCCGCGCAAATCTACCAGGAGAGCCGCTTCAACCCCGGGGCAAAATCCGGAGCCGGGGCCCGGGGCCTGCTGCAGGTGATGCCAGCCACCGCCAGGGAAATGGGCTTCAACAGCATCAGCTCGACCGAACAGGGTATCGCCGCCGGGGTGAAGTATCTCGATCACGTGCGCAGGCAGTTTCCCGAAACCCTGCCGGTACTCGATAGAATGTGGTTTACCCTCGCGGCCTACAATGCCGGGAGCGGCCATGTGCGGGACGCGATCAAGCTGGCGAAACAACAGGGCCTCAATCCCGACCGCTGGTTCGACAATGTCGAAAAGGCGATGCTTTTACTGGCCAGGAAAGAGTATGCCGCCAGGGCCCGCTACGGCTATGTGCGCGGCCAGGAACCGGTCAAATACGTGCGCGAGATTGGTCAGCGCTACAATGCCTATATCCAACTGACTGCGGCCAACGAGGTTGCCAGCCAGCCCGACGCGGCGCGTTGAATCTGGCTGGCAACCTCTCAGTTGGGCTTTTGATCCCGCATTGCCTGTGCCAGCGGCCTGAACTGCAGGGTGTAAAACATCTCCAGGTAGCGGTGGGTTTCTGCGCGCTCCAGGTCGGTGACATACTTCCAGAAACCGTAAACCCGGGACAAGGTCATCATTCGTTCCGCATAATGCTGCCAGGTATAGCGCTGCTCCACTCGCTCGAGCCCTGCTTGTGAAATCCGCGTCCAGCTGGCCTCGTCCTGCTTGCAGTGGCGCACAAAATCAGCGATTTTCTCTGCCGCCAGGTCGCCGTGGTTGGGATCGACATGAAAACCGCAGACGCCGTCGTCGATGATTTCCATGGGTCCACCGTAGCAAGTGGCAAAGGTGGGCAAACCGGAGGCCATGGCTTCGATGACGGTCAGGCCGAAGGCCTCGAACAGCGCCGGCTGTACGAACGCCCCGCGCTGGTCCGCAACAAAACGGTACAGTTCACCTGCCAGTGGTTTGTCCAGGTGCAGGCCGAGCCAGCGCAGCTGGTCATCGAGCTGGTACTGGTCCATCAGGCGATGCATTTTATCTATTTGCAGCCGCTCTTCCTTGTCACTGGATTTCTCGATATCGGTATGACCGGATATGACCAGCAGGTTGGCGTGTTGGCGCAGCTCCTTGTTGCGGCTGAACCATTCCACCAGCCCGGTGATGTTCTTGACGCTGTCCAGCCTCGCCATGGTAAAGATCAGGAATTTTTTCGGTTCCTTCAGCACCCCTCGGGTGTTGTCGAGGGGTCCGCCGTACACCAGCTCCCTGATCTTGTCTTCCAGGTGGTGCAGGCGCCGGTCGCTCTCGAAGTAGGGGAAGTAGACATCCGAGTCAGCGCCGGGTGACACGATGTTGAACTTGGGGTCATAGACATCGATGCCCTCGATGACCCGATACAAACCGGGCATCGAAAATCGCATATAGCTTTCATACTGGCCCAGGCCGGTTTCGGTGCCGGCAATTTCCTGGTAGGTGCTGGTGATGATAAAGTCGGCGGCGTTCATGGCGAGCAGGTCGGCGGTGAACTGGCAGGAGAAATGGTACTCTCGCTCATTGTTCTTCCAGTACAGATCGGAGTAGAGATACTTGGTTTTTTCCAGCGCGTGGGCAATATTGCACTGGGTGACGCCCAGCCGACGCGCCATCAGGGTGGCCACCAGGGAGCCGTCCGAGTAGTTGCCCACGATCAGGTCGGGGCGGGCGCCGAGTTCTGCCAGCAGCTCGCGCTCGGCGTCCAGGGCGTATTGCTCCAGCCAGGGCCACAGCTCGAAGCGTGAGATCCAGTGTGGCACCACTTCCCCGTCGGGATTGCGAAACGGTATCCTCAGGATGCGTGCATTGCGGGTGCCGGCGACGGATTCGAGGCGCTGATCACAACTGGTTCCCTCGGCCTGGGGGATCAAGCGCGTGAGTATGATGATCTCGGGTTCAATCTGCAGGCCCTGCTGCTGCAATCGCAACCGCATCTCGCGTTCCAGCGCTTTAACCTGGTCGAGGATATAGACCACCTGGCCGCCGGTATCGGGTCGCCCGAGGACATCCGCCTGGCCGAAAAAGCCGTGGGGGCTGACGATCGCGAGGTTGAAAATCATCGGCACCCGGGCCAGGAACTTCTCCAGATTCTCCGGGGAGGGCGCTTCCAGCAAATCCAGCAGCAAGCGCATGGTATCGCGCACCCGGGCCGAGTTATCACCCCAACCGGGTTCGAAACCCATCGGCCGCAGTTGCGACTCCAATAGCTCCCAACCGGTGTCGGCTGCTTCGGATGCGAGTAACTTATCCGCTGCGCGCAGTTCCTGGCGCAGCTCCTGCAGATTCTCGATGCTGGTGTTGAGCATCAGCTGTTGATCGCGGTACCGGTGAACCTGGAGGAAGCGCAACAGGCTTTCGCCGCTGGTTTTCAGGTCGGTGAACAATCGATTGGACAGGTTGCGATTGAGGAACTGCATGCCCCGGCCTATGGAATCGGATTCCTGGAGACGATAGAACTCCCGCGAAAATGGTTTCAGGTCCAGCTCCAGCAGCCAATCCTGGTCTGCGCCACCGTCGGCGAGCCGTTCCTTGAAGCGAAGAAATGCTTCAACCCCGACGAGTTCGGACTCCAGGGATTCGCGGTTGATCCGCAGGTAGTACCAGCGCGCAACCCGCTGGCGCAGCGCCAGGTAGATCCAGGCGCTGTCGATCGCGGCTTCCTGGGTCCAGTTGATGATGGTGGCCATGGGACTACTGCGGAGTTGGCCGGTGGCATCTTGTTGGCACAATTGGGCGAAAGTATCCTCGATATCGCTGCGCAGCAGGAATTTGCGCTGCAGGCCATCCAGGGCATAGAGCAGTTGATGGCTGACGGCCTTGTTGTCGCCGAGGTATAGCTGGGCGGTTTTAAGGGTTTCGAGTAATTTTTTCATTGTGACTCCAGGTTCCATTGGCGGCAAAAGGGGGTATAAAAGTCGTGTTCTCTGGCTATCGCACCGCGAATTCCGACAATAGCTGAGGCAAACTGCTGGGCGCGCTCAAGGCTGATGCCCAGCGGCCATTGTTGTAGCAAGCCCAATATCATGACACTGGAAAAAGCATCTCCGGCGCCGACGCTGTCACGCACCTCGACTGCCAGGGGTGGCTCGGCACGGGTGCAGTCACCGTTGGCGGTGAAGGCCAGGGCGCCGCGTTCAGCCTGGCTGACTATCAGTAAATCCAGTCCCAGGCTCGCCAGTAGATTGGCTGCCCGATTTTCCACGCCGGTTGCGGATGGTGTCAACGCATCCAGCTCAGCCTGATTCAGTTTCAACCAGCGGGCACCTTCGACCATCCAACCTATGTCCTGTTTGCGCCACCAGGGGGAGCGCAGGTTGATATCCACGAATCGCGGCGGCGCAATAGCGGTTTGCAAGTGAACCAGGGCGCTGCGCGATACCTCGTCCCGCAGCGCCAGGCTGCCATGGTACAACAGGATACGCCCGGGCAGCTCTGGCAACAGCGTCGGGTCGATGAAGTCATAGGCAACGGGGTGGGCGATGTCATAGCTCGGTTCGCCATCGTCCCCAAGCTTGACGTCGACCGCACCCGTTGGGTGTGACGTATCCTGCTGAACAGCGCTGGTGTCCATTCCCCAGCGTGCCATCTCGCGGAGAATGTGCTCGCCGGTCTCATCCCTGCCGACGCGGCTGATAAACAGGGGTTGCTGGCCAAAGGCACAAAGGTGCCAGGCGACATTGAAGGGTGCGCCACCCATGACCTCATGGTCCGCAAAGCGATCGACCAGCACCTCGCCAAAGATGACCGGTCGTGAAAATGCATGTTTCATGGCTGGAAACTCCCGTCACGCTTCGCTTGAAGGCCGCTCACACAAGCGCGCCCCCCCCCGGCAAGTACAAAATGCCAGCGAGTATAATCCGCTCCCGGTCGAGTCGTGAATAATTGAAGGTGAGCCCCCGGCGCAGAGCAGGGCCAGAGGGGAACCGGGCATGGTGGGGTTTCCCGTTGCTGCTGGCATCGTAGTAAAGGCGCGGGAGTACAGGCGCGGGAGTGCAGGCGCGGGATTACAGGCGCAGGATTGCAGGCGCGGGAGTACAGGCGCAGGAGTACAGGCGCGGGAGTAACAGGGCCGCATTCCCCTCCTGATCAAACAAAGCTGCGCCCGGCCCTTCTCAGCGGACATTCCCGGGCGGGTTATCCCCAATGCCCCATTGTGTAACCGATGGGCTGGGAATACACTGTCTGGAGTATGGCCTGCTGTGGGGGAACAAGCTGGCGGTGGTAGCGGGAAATCTGCGTCACCCGGAGCCAGCCCGGCCCACGGCGGGTCTCAATGCACGCAATGGGAGGTAAGGTCATGATGACAACCTCGCACAAGCCCGGATCCCGCGCGACGCCCGCACTGGAAGACTCGCCTGGCGGCCCGGAACCGGTAGACTCCGCAAAAAATAAACCCTCTATTACCGCCGCCCAGCGGTGGCTGATGATCAGCCGCAAGGTCCAGGCGCGAGTACAACAGCGTGGCTTCGTCGGGGGCGACCCGTTTGAGGATTTTGCCCAGGCGCTGGAGGAGGTCGACGATGAGTACGACACCGATGTCCAGGGCCTGCTGTCCCTGACTGACCCCACAGAACTGGTGGACCAGTTCCGCAGTCTGTTTGCCGGTTACGGCCTGGGCAAACGGGATTTGGACCGGCTCCTGGACCTCAACCGGGATGCCCTGGAGAGACTTGCTGCAGCCAACCGCAAGCTGATCAAGGGGGGAGTCGGGGGGCCGCCCGCCCGGGGCGCCGCGCTCCTGCGCAATGCGACCAGGGACGCGATCCAGACGCTGCAGTCACTGGCCCAGGGCGCTACCCGTATCGAACAACAATTCCATCTGCCAACCAGGCCCACCAGGACTTTCAGCAATCTCCTGTCCCGGCTCGCCGCCCTGGCTGACTCCCCGGGAGAGCACGGGGATGAAGTGGAACAGCGACCAGCGCGGAAATTGCAGGCGATGGAAATCCACGGCGCCGTGGTCAGGGCCTACGATGGTTGTACCGCCAGCGAACTGGCCCAGGCCCCGGTCGCAGCCCTGAAAGGGATCTCTCGGGAGAACGGGGCCAGGCTCAAAAGGGCGTTTGGAATCGAGTCGATTCGCGCTATGGCAGAAAGCCGGCTGGCAGAGCGGGCTGACGGCATTGTCACTTTGGCGGATCAGGAAGACTCTGGCAGTCAGGCCGACGCTGGCTCTCTCAGGGACATCGCCGACGGGCCGGTAGCGCGCCTTGAAGGCATTTCTGCCCGGCAGGCCGGGGTGTTGCGGGATTCACTGCACATCAAGACCGTCAGGGACCTCGCGGAAAACAGGTTGTTTCGCGTTGCCAGGGCGATAGTGGCGCTGGCGGATAGCGAAACCGAATAATCAAATAACCGGATAAGGACAAGCACAGACAGATGACCGAGGACCTACCCAGGGGTGTGATGCTCAATGCCTACCCCGACAGCATTGGTCGCCAGTTGGCGGATGCCGTATCGATGCTCCAGCGAGCCGAGTTCGACGGGGCTTTTTCTCTCTTTTACATACTGCCGACTTTCTTCAACAGCGATCTGGATCGGGGGTTCTCAATCATTGATTACGACATGAATCGAGAGCTGGTGAGCGACCGCGACGTGACCGATCTGGAGGCCATGGGTATTCGCCTGAAGTTCGACCTGGTACTCAATCACCTGTCGGTGGGTTCGCACCAGTTCCAGGACATGCTGCAGCACGGTGATGATTCCGAGTACAGGGATTTCTTTATCGACTGGAACGAGTTCTGGGAGTCGCGGGGTACGATGGGTTTGGATGGCTACGTGATTCCGGAGCCGGAGTGCCTGGAAGTGCTGTTCATGAGAAAGCCCGGTCTGCCCATTCTGAAAGTGCGATTTCCCGACGGCACTGACAGGCCCTACTGGAACACGTTCTACCAGGAAGTGACCTACCGGGAGCTGGGGCCTGAAGACCTGCAGGACATTGAAGATCCGGAACCGGAGCAGCTTTCCCACCTGATGCGGCTGGCTAATCAGGCTGTCGCGGGCAACAGGGCTTTTGAGGAGGTGGACTGGGGACCCCACGCCAGGCATGCGGAGCGGGTGATCGCGGCCATCGAGCGAAAGCGGCAGTACCTGGGCCAGATGGACCTCAACGCCCAATCCGAAAAGGTATGGGAGTTCTATGACGAAACCCTGGCCAGGCTGCGCGACTATGGTGCCAGCCTGGTCAGGCTGGACGCTTTTGCCTACCTCCACAAGGAACCCGCCCAGCCCAACTTTTTCAATAAACCCGGCACCTGGGACTACCTGGACAGGCTCAAAGACATGGCCGGCAAGTACGGGCTTACGCTGCTGCCGGA
This sequence comes from Cellvibrionales bacterium, assembly GCA_024645065.1. Lineage (GTDB taxonomy): Bacteria > Pseudomonadota > Gammaproteobacteria > Pseudomonadales > JAHEGP01 > JAHEGP01. Next base: position 6,849 of record JAHEGP010000066.1, read on the forward strand.
AATTCACTCGGAATTCGGCTATGGCTTGCACGAGGAGGTCGCCGCCAAAGGCTTCCCGATTTACGATTTTTTTCTGCCCGGCCTCCTGATCGACACTCTGGACCGGGGTAGCAACCGCTCCCTGCTGCGCTGGATTGAAGAGCTCCAGGAAAAGGGTATCCGGACGATCAACATGCTGGGCTGCCACGATGGCATCCCGGTACTGGATCTGCGCGGTAAGGACATCCTCGGCATTTCCAGGGAGGGACTGCTGAGTGATGAGGAAATAGACGCGACCATCCAGCGGATCATGGATCGCGGCGGCAGGGTGAAAAACCTGTACGGTCCCGACGGCAAGAAGATTTCCTACTACCAGGTCAACGCGACCTACTTTAGTGCCCTGGGCGAGGACGAGCGCAAGCTGCGCCTCGCGCGGGCGATCCAGATGTTCATGCCCGGCATTCCACAGGTGTGGTACCTGGATCTGTTTGCCGGCAAAAACGATTATGCCGCGGCAGACAAGGGCGGAACCGCCGGCCACAAGGAAATCAACCGCACCACACTCTCCAATAGCGACATAGAGCAGGGGCTGAAACGCATCGTTGTCCAGGACCAGCTGCAGCTGATCCGGCTGCGCAATTCCTCGGAGGCGTTTTATGGCAAATTGGAGGTCGCAGACACCGCTGAACACATCCTGGAGATGACCTGGAGCAACGCTGAATCAAGGGCCACCCTCAGAGCCGATCTGGCCAGCTGCGGTTTTACCGTCAACTACAGCGACAGCGGCACAGAGGAAGTGACCATGTCTTACCGTTGATCGGGGACCACATTGGCGGGCCTCAGGGCCACTGAAGCATCATGAAAGCATCATGAATCGAAAAGCCGGGGTAATACTATGCGCATACTCGCCACAGATCTCGACCGGACGCTGCTGCCCAACGGAAAATGGCCGCCCGATCCAGAGGCGATCTCTCTATTCAATCAACTGACGGTTCGCAACGATGTGCTGGTGGTCTATGTCACCGGCCGCAACCTCGAGCTGACTGAGCAGGCGATCAGGGAGTTTGGCGTGCGCTACCCGGATGTGCTCTGTGGGGATGTAGGCACTACCATCCGCAAATATGACAACGGCCAGTGGCACTTCGACGACGGCTGGATCGATCGGGTACATCGCGCCAGTCCGCGCTGGGACGCCGGGCAGGTCAGGGAAGCCGTCGCGGATGTGCTTGGCATGCGGGAACAGGAAGCCCAGCACCTGAACCCGTTCAAACAGAGCTATTACGTCGACCACGATCGCAATGCAGAGATCCTGAAGTCTGTCGATGAGAGGGTGAAAGGAAAGTTTGACGAGGTGATTATCTACAGTTTTGACTCCCAGGACGGCAAGGGGCTGCTGGATTTCCTGCCTGCAAGTGCGACCAAGCAAACGGCCCTCGAGTACGTGGCACGGGAGTATGGGCAGCCCAGGGAAGAGGTGGTTTTTTGCGGCGACAGCGGCAACGATATATTTCCGCTCACCGCGGGCTTTTCCGGCGTACTGGTGAAAAACGCCGACGAGCAGCTGGTTGCAAGAATCCGGCAGGAGATGCAAGCCAAACCCGACCTCCAGGTTTACTTTGCCGAGGGCGACTTCCAGGGCCTGAGCGGGTACTACACCAGCGGAGTCATCGAGGGCTGTTATCACTACGGGGTCTTCAGCGACACCGAATGATCCATGGGCACTGCAATGCCAAAAACCGCGTTGCACGCAACCGCAGCGCGGTAGTCAGCTCGCCCCGGGCTATTCAGCCGGCGATCGACTTGCCCTTCGATCCGAGATCGTCAAAGGCTTCCTGCAGCCGGGTGACGACACCCTTCTCTGCCTCTCGCAGCAGTTTGCGGGGGTCGTAGAGCTTCTTGTAGGGGGTCCCATCGTCCGGGTCGATCTGGTACTCGAAGGCGCGATGGTTGGCATCGACAAACTTGCCGATAGCCTGGGAGAATGCAAACTGGGTATCGGTGTCGATGTTCATCTTGAACACCCCGTAGCTGACGGCTTCGGAGATTTGCGCCTTCTCCGATCCGGAACCACCATGGAATACCAGGTTCAGTGGGTTCTTCCCGGTATGGTGCTGTCTCTCCACCAGATCCTGGGAGTTCTTCAGGATCTCGGGGCGCAACTTGACGTTGCCCGGCTTGTAGACACCGTGCACGTTGCCAAAGGAAGCAGCGACTGAAAAATGCCCGATTGGTGTCAATCTATCGTAGGCTTGCAGCACGTCTTCCGGTTGGGTGTAGAGCCTGGAGTTGTCGGCACTGGCATCGAGGTCGGAGCCGACTCCGTCTTCTTCACCGCCGGTGACGCCGAGTTCTATTTCCAGGCTCATGCCCAAGCCGGCCATCCGCTCCAGCAGGCGTGCACTTTCACTGAGGTTGAAATCTATTGGTTCCGCTGACAGGTCGAGCATGTGCGAGCTGAACAGTGGCTTGCCATTGGCCTGGTAATACTTTTCACCCTCGTCAAGCATCGCCTCAACCCAGGGAATGAGTTCCTTATTGGCATGGTCGGTGTGCATTGCGACGCAAATGCCGTACTCTTTGGCGAGCAGGTGGGCGTGCCTGGCAGCGGCAACGGCTCCCAATACCTTCGCTCGAAACCCATCCGGCATACCCTGGCCCGCGTAGAATTGCGCCCCGCCGTTCGACAGCTGGATGATCACGTCAGACTTTGCCGTCGCCGCCGCCTCGAGAACCGCGTTCAGGGTGTTGGTGCTGGTGACATTGACGGCTGGAAACGCGTATCCGCCGGCTTTTGCCGCTGCAATCAAGGCTATGTATTCGTCGCCGGTGACGACTCCGGGGCTAAGCTTGGTCATATTAAAATCCTCAATTTTTTGAAGGTTTAGTTTTTCCGGGAAGCATAAAGCACGGCCTGGCTGAAGTCGACAGCTGTGGGCGTGCTCCGCTCGGGTCAGCACTGTAGATGGTCAGGCCTCGCCCGGGGTGTGCTCTCTGAGCTTGATTCTGGGCCGGCAATGTTGCCGCACTATTACAGAGCGGCGGGCAGGCCGCAACACTAAGTGCAATAAGCCCAGCGGGATTCGCCACTCGCTGCGAGTGCACCGGGCTGTTGCAGATATTGACAAAAACGGCCGCCCCGCCGATTGATTATCAGGCGTTCGAATCGCGCCTCACGGGGGGCTTGCAGTCACCGAAAAAGTCGTAATGGTCGATCGCTTCCAAAATGCCGCCAGCGTAGTTCCCGCTTGCATAATACAGCGGTTCGACATCGCTGAGGTGGGCCAGCTCTTCCTCGTGCCGATTGCCCACCACCACGGCCAGGGTATTGCCGCGTATCATGTCCTCATCGGTACCGGAGCCGCCGGCAACCAAAATGCGTTCCAGGGGGATTTGCCACTGATCGGAGAAATAGCGCAGTGCAAAACCCTTTGACGCCCTAACCGGTACGACGTCGAGGAACTGGCCGAACGACAAAAAGGTGTTGACCGCCAGTTCGGCCTGCAGCAACAGGCTATTGATCTCCTCGTGGGAGGGTGATTGCGTTAGATCGATATAGTAACTGAGCTTGAATGCGCTCTGGCTGGATTTGGGTTGCAGTTTACAGCCGGGAACGTCAGACATGACCTTGCTGACTTTTTGTCGTTGCCACAGGTAGTCGATGTGCTTTGCCCAGGCGAGATCGGAGGTCAGCTGGGGTGCGTAATATATCTCGGTGCCGACGCTGGTGATAAGGGCGTCGGGCTGGGGAATGCCATAGCGCTTCATCATTCGCAGCGCCGACTCCAGGGCCCGCCCGGTGGCGATGCCGAACGTCACCTGTTGGCGATGCTCACGCACCTCGCGGATCAATTGTGCCAGCGCCTTGGGGTCGCCCAGCAGGCTCTGGTCCAGGTCGGTAAAGATCGCCCGATCGTGATACAGCATGGGGCGCTTGGTGGTGGGTGGCCTGGCTATGGGCGCTACGTGCTGCCTGGACAGGGTTTGCAGGTGCTGGACGTAGGTGTCAGCGTGGGCCTGCCAGGAATAAAACTCCTGTACCCCCTCCAGGCCATTGTCCACCAGTTGCTGCCAGCGGGTGGCATCGCTCAGTATCTTGAGTAGCGCCTTGGCCATGGCGCTGGCATCGAGCGGGTCGACCAGAATGCCGTTGCGGCAGTGTTCGAGAATGTCCTGCGGGCCGCCGTCTTCGGTGGCCACCACGGGGACCCCGCTGGCTGCGGCCTCCAGTAAGGTCAGGCCGAAGGGCTCGGTCAGTGCGGGGTTGATAAAGACCCCGTGGCTGCTGGCCGCAAGCCGGTAAAACAGCGGCACGTCACTGTGCCCGTGGCGTTTGGGGTAGGCAACATTGCCGTAAAGATTGTAGCTGTCTATCAGTAACAGTAATTCTGTCAGTACCTTTTGTGGCCCCGAATCCATCTCCCTGATGTCATCGCGGTTGCCCGCTACGATAACGAGGTTGGCCAGTTGTTGCAGCTCCGTGGATTCGCCGTAGGCTTCGAGTAGTCCACTGATATTTTTGCGCTCATCCGGCCGCGAGAGAGCGAGAATCATCGGCTTGAACGGGTCGCGCAGGAAAGTCACCAGATCTTTCGCCGCCGGCGTGTTCCACTCCCCACCGCGCGGGGGCTTGAAAGTCTCCAGGTCCGTGCCCGGGGGGATCACCTGCATGTGATGCGGCGAGTAATGATCGTAGAGCCCGTACTGCTCCTCGATCTCATTGCGGGTACTCACCACTACCAGGTCGGCAGCGGCGAGGGTGTCCTCCTCGACGCTAACCCGGCGGGATATGTGGTACTGGGTTTCGATATCCCGGCGGCCCAATCCGCTGGCCAGCAGGCGGCGCCGCTTGACCCTGCCCAGGGAGTGCCCGGTGAAGACCAGGGGCGCGCCCAGTTGGTTGGCCAGTCGCAGGGCCACGTAGCCGCCGTCGGCGTAGTGTCCGTGGATGACATCCGGTACCCTCTCCTGTTGGCGCAGGTAGGCAAGGGCATTGTCTGCAAAGTTATCGAGGTGGTCCCAGAGTTCTTCTTTGCGGATGTAGGCTTCGGGCCCGGCATCCAGGCGAATGATGTTGGCTTTAGCGGCCAGTGATTGTTGGCTGGCGGCGTAATCGCTGCTGATTTCGTCGTCCACCAGCCGCCGGGTCAGCAGGTCGACCCGGGCTACGGCCTCGTGGTTTGCCAGGGCGCGGGCCAGTTCGACGACATACTTGGTTTGGCCGCCGGTATCAGCATCCCTGCCCAGTTCCAGTTTGTTGGCGCGAATCAGACCGTGGACACTTGTCAATACAATGTAGAGACCATCTGTAACGGGCATATCGAGATGGCGGACAGGCCACCAATTGCTCCTCTCGTGATTATTTAGTTTCGTCTAACCAAAAAGGGTAACAGTTTCTGCGCTGCGAAAACAAGCCGGGTCGGGTTCGGTGAGCCGGGACCCGGCCTGGTAGCCAGCCGGCCGAGGGAAGAGCGCTCGAATGGAGTGGGTGAAGTTGGAAGCCTGGCCCGATGATGGCACACTGGTGCTTATTCGATGATGCGCGCATTCTGAAAGGGCTATCCAATGAACCTGGTGCAGACTTCCGATGTCAAACCCTACCGCCGATGGTCGCAGGCGGCAACGCCCGCTGCGGGCGTGGCGGGTGTCGGCCGCTTTGCTGCACTGTTGCTGCTGGTTGCCACTTGCGGATGGGCGTCCAGCGATACCACGCCGGATTGCGTGTGTGGCAACGGCAATCCTGAAAAGGTCGAGGCTATTCGCCTTGGCGAGTGGGTGATGGCAGCCGGAGCGGCCATCAGCGACCCCGCTATTCCGGGCGCCATGGATGCGATCACCCGTTTGGGTCATGACTCTCGCTACTATACAATGACCCGGGGCTGGTTAGTGCAGGTCCTGCAGGGCAACCAGAGTGTTCTTGATGCCGGCGAAGCGGGCAGTCGCCCTGCGCTGGAAGCACGCCAGGAATTCCTGCGCAGGGCGCTTCGCGCAATCGACCTGGATTAGCCTGAGCGACGGCCCGGATCGATGCGGGCTGAACCGGCTTTGATAAACAGATATTCGAGAACGAAGGATGTGATATGAAACAGCTTGCCATCGTATTGCTAACGGGAGTGCTAGCCATGACGGCCAATGCCGAAGACGATCTTAAGCCCTACGCCGCCGCAGGGGAGGGGCAGCAGCGCATGGTGTTCCGGTTGCCGGCGCTGGACGATGAAGCCAGCCGCCTGGTGGAAGTCATGGTGGGCAAAACCATGGAGCTTGACTGTAATCGTATCCTGATGCGGGGCACCCTGGAGGAACATACGGTCAAGGGCTGGGGCTATCCCTACTACACGGCTGATATTGCGCCGCAGCACGCCACGACCCTGATGGCCTGCCCGCCCGATGCACCGAAACAGCAGCAATTTGTTGCCGCCAACGGCGAGGGGTTCAAGATTCGCTATAACAGCAAACTGCCGGTCGTGGTGTACGCCCCGGACGGCTACGAAGTGCGCTACCGCATCTGGAGCGCCGGCGAGGACATCAAGCAGGCGTCGGTGGAATAGGTGTCCCGGCTCGAGCCGGTGCGCAGGGCGGGCCCCTCTGCCTGCATTCTGCAGGATCGATCAGGCCGTTGCGGGCCAGGATCAACCATGTTGTCAGTCCTGTAGATCTACCTCACCTGGGGGTCGTTGCCAACCCGCTTTGCCATCGCTACGGCCGGGCGAGAAAAGCGGGTGGCGTTCTGCTGCGTGACCTCGGTGCTGTACTTCCCG
>JAHEGP010000272.1 GCA_024645065.1 Cellvibrionales bacterium
CGCCAAAGCCTTCGATAGCCTTATCCAACAATGGAGCGACTGCTTCGGGTGTTGAGTCCCTGCCACTGAACCCTGTTCCACCGGTTATCAACACGGCGTCGACATCGTCATCTGCTATCCAGGATGAAACAGCAGCCCGAATCTGGTACACATCATCTTTTACGATAACTTTGTCGATCAATTGATGGCCCTCCTGGCCGAGGGCTTCCACCAGATAGCCCCCGGAGCTGTCATCTGCCTCGGTACGGCTGTCTGACACCGTTAATACTGCAATGCTGAGCGCGATCTTGTTCGCAGATACATGCTTGGACATGGTTTCCCCTAATCAACCTCAACGGTTTCTTGCGCTGATTTGTCCTGATGCCAGGTTTTCAGGATGCCGCTCATTGCCGAACGCCAGGGCCGCTGCTTGACACCAAAAGTGTTGAGAATCGCGTGGCAGTCCAGAAGTGGATGACGCGCCACATTCGTCGAATCGTCAACCGCTAAACCGGGTGCGCTATGGGCGCTGTCGAAACTGCTGTACTGGACCGCCATGGTCATTGCTGTCTCGTAGAAGTCGCGACTGTTGGTGGTATCAGAGCTACAGTAGTGGTAGATACCCCAGCACGGTGCGCCGCAGTCCAGTTGCCTGATTATCGCCAACAAGACCCGCGCCACATCTGCCGCAGGCGTCGGGGCCCCATCAATAGCTTCATCCAGCGAAATTTCCTCGCCACTCTCCAGCATCCCCAGGAACCTTTGGAACGACCCCTGGCCATAAGCGCCGAACAACCAGCCGGTACGGAGCACGATATGCCGATCCAGCTCTCGGACAACTGCCTGCTCCAACTCGACCAGGCGACGACTGGTGCGGCCTTTGGGCTTGGGCCGATCCGTTTCAAAAAACACCTTGCCCCGGGCCCCGTTAAAGACCAGCGCGGAGGAGATGTGAACAAAAACGGCGCCCGCAGTCTTTGCCGTCCGGCAAAGGTTTCTTACCTTTTTCACATGGGATTTAGCCAGTCCCGATTCACTGTCTGCCAAACCGATACTGCAGGCATTGACGATAAAGTCTGGCCGATATTCCTTGATTCGCTCCTCAACGGTTTGGGCCGACTCCAACAATTGCTCAGCATTCGCTCCACTCCAGTCAATATCGGGGTGTGATGCGAGCAGCTCGCTAAATGCGCGACCGAGCTGACTGTGTTGATCGAGTAGCAGAATTTTCAAGCCGCAGAATCCAAAAGATGGACTGGCAAAATAACCGCTTATACAAACCGGGGCAACTCCGAATCTCCGGGCACCACTATCTCTGTGTGCGGCAGCAACTCCCGCAACTCATTCGCCAGCTCGTGCTTGGCCGCTGAATCGCCATGAATCAGGCGAATCTCAGCGGGAGCCTCAGCCATGCCGGTTGCAAAAGCCAGCAGTCCGGCGCGATCGGCATGGGCCGAGTAACCTCCCAGGGTGTGCACGCCCGCCTTGATTGGATAGCGCTCGCCATCAAAACTGACATAACCGCCAGACGGACCATAGGTCTGGATGTCCCGGCCCGGGGTCCCCCGCGCCTGGTAGCCGACAAACACAATATCGGTGGCTTGCTGCCCCACCAGGGCTTTGAGGTAATTGACTATGCGACCAGCAACACACATACCGCTCGCAGCCAGGATTATGCAGGGATAATCACGCTCCTTGACATAGTCCACGATGGCCAAATGATCGCGGTGGCTGTCGACCGTGCGCAATTGCTCGAATGCCAGTGGGTGCCTACCCTGTTGCAGGCGCTGGCGCGCCTCGGAATCCCAGTAGGGTTTGAGTTTGCGGTAAAAGCGCGTGAATCGGCTTGCCAGCGGTGAGTCGACCACAATTTCCAGCTCTTTCCAGGGGATACCCCTGGCGGCCAGATTGTCCCGGCTTCGATGGATGATCTCCTCCAACTCGTACAGCAGTTCCTGGGTGCGGCCAATACTGAACGCCGGTATAAGCACCGCGCCCCTATCGACCAGCGCCCGCTCTATGATGCGCTGCAGGCGCTCGACCCGCTGCGCGCGATCCTCGTGATCACGATCGCCGTAGGTGCTCTCCATTACCAACGTATCCGCAGCCTCGGGGGGTTGCGGTGGCGCCAATAGCGGGGCATGCGGAGCACCGAGATCGCCAGAAAACACTACGGTATGGGGGCGCTCGGGCAACTGCACGCGACACTCGACATAGGCAGAGCCCAGAATATGCCCGGCAGCTTGCAAGCGGATTGCAAGGCCAGCGTCCGGGCTGCTATCGACATCCGTCCAGCGCCGATAAGGCAGGGCCACCAACTGGTGTTGCAACTGCTGGAGATAGCGACCGATAAGCCGGCGATTTCCCATTGCACCGACCTTCATGGCGTCCTCCAGCACCAACGGCAACAGTAAGGCCGACGGTTCACTGCAATAAATCGGGCCATCAAAGCCCGCCGCGAGCAGATAGGGAATGCGACCGACATGGTCGATATGCACATGGGTCACTACCAGGGCTTGAACGGCTTGCAGCGAAAAATCGATCTCCAGTGTATTGCTGTCTGCGCCGGTACCCGATGCTTCAGAGCCCTGGAACAAGCCACAGTCGACCAAAACCGATTTTGAATCCGCATACTGCAATTCGTGACAGGAGCCGGTGACCCCATTGATGGCGCCGTGATGGACGATGCGGGGGAAAATTCTTGTTGTCATCCTAGTCTCTCGGTTCTGTTGCGCCCCGCCAGGTTCAATGCATTGGACAGCGCTCTCGCCTCAAAAAAGCCCGCTTGAAGCGGGCTTTTTTGAGGCGAGAGCTGGGGTTGCCTATTGCTGCGCCAGGACTTCCCTAGAACGGAATGTCATCATCAAAGTTATCTTCCGGCGGGGGCTGCGGAGCCTGTTGCCTGGGGGCTGGTGATGACTGCCGCGGCTGGCCGCCCCCCTGGTTCATTCCACTACCAGCCTCCTGGCCGCGGCTATCGAGCATCTGCATTTCGCTGGCGACAATTTCCGTGGTGTAGCGGTCGGTTCCACTTTTGTCCTGCCACTTGCGGGTGCGCAGTGAGCCCTCGACATAGACCTTGGAACCTTTCTTGAGATACTCGCCGGCTATTTCTGCCAGCCGATTGAAAAACACAACCCGATGCCACTCGGTTCTCTCCTGGAGCTGGCCGGTTTGCTTGTCCTTCCAGGACTCGCTGGTTGCGATAGAAACATTGGTGACTGCACCACCACTGGGCATGTACTTGGTTTCCGGGTCTTGCCCGCAATTTCCCACCAATATGACTTTATTAATTCCGCGGGCCATCTAGGTTCTCCTGTTGACGTTCAGACTTCTAAAAATAATCGGCTACTATAAATCACGCACCCGTATTTAGCCAACCGGCACTGCCGCGGCTTGATAGCGACTCAGTAGCGAGTGATCAAATGATTGCCGGTCGACCTTGAGATAGGCCAGGCCGTCTGCGGCGATCAGGGTGACATCTTCAACCCCCTCGAGGTCAGCCAGCTCTCTTAGTAACTCCTCGCCGCGGAAGCGATCTGCATCGTAGGCCAGGACCACATCCACCACGCGATTGGGCGCGCGCATATTCCAGGCCAGCATCAACCAGGCGAGCGCTATCAGGGCGCAAACGCTAAACACGCCCACCGAACCCATTGCCCCCATCATAAGGCCGCCAACACTACCGCCCAGGAAAGCGCCCATAAACTGGAAGGTCGAGTACACGCCCATGGCCGTGCCCTTGCCCGCAGGAAACGCTTTCTTGCTGACCAGTGACGGCAGATTGGCCTCGAGCAGGTTAAAACCCATAAAGAAAACGAACATGGCCGCTATCAACATCAGGCCGTTTGAGCCGCCAAGCGCTATGGTCAATGCCGCCAACCCGACCAGGGCGATGGCCGCGAGGAACACGGGCACTACCTTCTGATTGCGTTCGGCGTAGATAATGAACGGCACCATGGCGACAAACGACCCGCCCAGGGTGGCCAGGTAAATCCAGGCGTGCTGTTGAATCTGCAA
>JAHEGP010000273.1 GCA_024645065.1 Cellvibrionales bacterium
TCGACCGGCGCGTATGTCGGCGTTGATGATGGCAATCCCGGCTTCCGGATTGGACACCCGACCCAGTGCCAGGTTCCAGGTGCCGAACTCCCGCAGCGACACACTGATGTGGTCGGTGCCGGTCGCCATGACGTCGGCAAATAGCAGGTTGATTTCCCGGGCGAGAGCCTGCTTGTCGGTAACGCTCAAGGTTTTGTTGATTTCAATCTGGATGTGCGGCATGGGCATTGTTGATCAGCTAAATGACAGGCAGCGACCGGCATCCTTGGGCTTAGTTGGCAGCTGCCAGCGCCGCTTTTTCGGCGGGGTCATCGACCGTTTCAATACGATTGATGCCATCGTTGCTCATGACTATGCGATAGTGGAGGTACTTCTTCTCCGACTTCGAGCGGAAATCAATAATCAGATGGATATGGTAGGTATAGCGCCCGCGGTGCTTTTCGTAGTCGGTTTCATTGGGGATAAACAGCCTGCTTTTGCTTTTTTCCATCTTGCGGGCGAAGCGCGTGAAATCGAAGCGGAGAATCTGGTGCAGGCTATGGATGCCGCTGTTGGGAAAAGCGTCGCCCATCCGTTTGGGATATAGCCTTGATTTATTCTTGTACAAAATACTGTGTTCGCCAACATAGTCGTTGTCCAGGTTGTCCAGTACATCGCGATTACGTAGCCTTACGATTTCCGGCTTGAGTTCCGAGCCCGGTAAAAAGCCGAAGCTTTCAAACTGAATCCCCAGGGGTTTGCCGGTCACGTCACTGCGAATGGTGTTCCTGAAGTCGTGAAACAAACGCTGTCCCCTGGATTTCAGGTAGTCCTGGGTGAGTGCCTTGATGCGGTCCTTGAACATGTAGCTGATAACCAGGATCACAAAAAATGTGGTGGTCCAGTTGTCGAAGCGAACGTGGGCGATAAAGGTGGCAGCGGTGGCAAAAACCATTGAGATGCCCGCAGCCATGCTGAGCAGGAGTTCGCGTGCAAGGCGGCTGTCCGGCTTGTTTTCCGTGGTCATGAAATAGAGCGTTTCGATATAAGTGCGCAGGGTTTTGCGCCGATAGACGAAGGCTTCGTTGTTGCGTTTTGCATCGGGTATCGATGGATAACCATTTTCGATGCGATAGTCGAGTTCCTTGCGGGCGTTGGCGAATAGCTCGGTGACCAGTTCATCGAGGCCGCTGAGTTTACGATTCTTGATGGAGTAGGCCAGCCGACAACTGGCGTCTTCGACCAGCAGGCTCAGGTATTCATCGCAAAGCATAAACACGCGCTGGTAGTCGGTCAGGGGTACAGGCTCCTGCAATGGCTTTCGCAGCTGGCGAAATTCCTCCAGCAACTGGCCTGTCAGCCGCATAAAATCTTCCGAGGCCTGAGTCGAGACATCTCTGCCGCGCAGTTCCAGGGCTTCATCGAGCTGTGTGTCCATCGCCGATTTGAAAAATCGGCAAAAAGTTCGAGCGGAGCTTTCAAACTCCTGCGGCACCTGTTTCGTTTCCGAGCCTTTGCGGGCCCTGGCAATGCACTCATGCATCAGCGATAGCAAGCCGCCGTCGCTATCGAGCATTTGGCCGAGGGACTGCTGTATGGGCATCAACTCTGAATAGCGCTGTAAATCGCGATAGAACAGGTAACCCGGGTAGCTGTTCTGATTGATTCCGAGGCTTCGGGGAACAAAAAGATAGGCGTCGACGGTGTGCGCCATTTTCCCTTGTTCCATATCCAGCGGAAAGATCAGGTTAAACTCAACCTGGGTCTTGGAGCGCTTGTTTAGCTTCACTTCGAGGGCGATAGCGATTACCTCCCAATGGCACCCGTCGATTGCAGTGTCGGACGCCCGGGAAAAAGACGAAAGAGGGGCCGCTGCTCGACGCGTTATAGTTTTATAGCGCAGAGCATAATCCTCTCACATCGAAAAATCCAGACTTAGCGTATCAGTTTCCGCCGATTATTCCGCTAGCGCCGGGTCAATGAATATTGGGTGGCACGGTCCCGCGGTGTTTCGGATAGCAGCAGGCGGCGGTTAATGCGGGCCAGCGCGAGACCGGGGCGAGTGCACTTTTCAGCCAGCGTCATCGCCTCTGCTGCTGGCAACGGGGACAGGAAATTTGCCTGCGACAACACCTGGTGCAGCGTGATCGATGGGTGATGGCGATCGCGTATGCCGTGGACAAACACACGGGTGCGAAAAGCGTCGAACCAGGTTGTGAGGTGACGCGAGAAGTGTCCCGGATCGCGACTTTGCTGGCTGGCATGTTGCAGGGCGCCGTCCAGCCTCATCGCCTGAAGCTGCATGACAAAGGCTGGCTGAGGCCTCTCGTTGAGCCGTTTTTGCCAGTGGGCAAGGGGCTGGTCTGCGTGAGCCAGCCGCTGCATCCATTCCAGTGCCATGCGCAACTGGGAGAAACACTGTGGATGATAAAATCGGTGATCATCAAGGGGTCGAGCCAGCGCCATAATCTTGTCGCGGGCCGCGCCGGTGCCAAAGGGGACGCGGTCAGAGCTGCGGCCGGCGATTCGCAGGCGAGCGGACGCTAGAGCAGCAACAGGACCGGTCTTGGCCAGTTTGTTGAGGATATAAAAGTCTTCACCGGCGCTGCGTTTGGGAAAGCCACGAACCATGGCGTAGTGGATGTAGTGAATGGCCAGGGTGCTACCCACCGTGTGCATGGCATAGGGTGATCCCGACCAGCGCAGGCCGGCGACATAATAGCGCAGGGAAAACTCGTACAACTGGACGGCAAGGCCGGCGTCCCCCGGTGGTGTCTCGTGGCGAAAAGGATAGAGCAGGGCGCTGGCCCTGGTTGGTGCCCCCTCCGAGATAGCGAAATAGTTGGCGGGCCAGCGCACATCGGCGTCGCTGGAATGTATCCACGGGCTCCTGACTATGCCCCGATGAATGAAATGACAGGCGATATCAGCCGCGATTTTGCGCGCCAGGCCAACTCCCTGGCTCGCGGGGATGCCGCGGCCACGGGAATAGCGATCGATTGCCAGCAGGGTACTGTGGTCTCCCAGGTCAAAATACTGGCCGACGCTGTCCGCCCGCAAGGGCGTGTAACGTTGCCTGACCTGCTGCGCCAGTTCCAGCTCGGCAGCGCTGGGTCGCGAATCCTCCGCTGGCTCATCGCTTGACGCGGGTGTCGACGTCCCTGGAGTGGTCGGGCGGTTGATCACCAGGATAATCAACACGCCCTGATTGCGCCCCAGCAGGCTTTCGAGCCGGTCCAGCAGTGAGCCGTCTTCGCGGTAGGCCACAACGCAAAGTACGTAGCGGTAGCTCGCCAGGGGCGGCGCTAGTACCCTGGATTCAGCTTCTGCCCATGCGCGCAGGTATTTTTCGATCGCCTTCGCCCGGTTCACGGCAGGGAGCTTTAGTGCAGCGCGGCGCGGTGGGGTAAATTGGCGCAGATGGCCGCCTCGGTCTGCGCCAGGCTGGCGACGCGCTGCTCCACTACCGGGTCCGGGAAGTAGTCCCGGGCGAGTTCGAAAAAGGTTTCGTAGTGGCGCATCTCCGAACGGGCAATAGCGCGGTAAAACGTCTTCAGCTTGCCCGCCGGAAGCGCTTCGCCTATCAGTCCGAAGCGCTCGGCACCCCGTGCCTCGATAATACCGGCGATCAGCAATTGATCCAGGAAGTAGGCATCGGAACCCTTGCGAATGGACTTGCGAAACCGGGTCACATAGGGGTCCTTTTCATCGGCGCCGGGATGCAGGCCGCGCTGGTGCAGCAGCTTTACGACCTCGCGGTAGTGGGTCAGCTCTTCAATCGCCAGGTCGGTCATCACCTCAACCAGGCGAGTCCGGTCCGGGTAGTGAGAGATCATGTTGATGGCCATGCCAGAGGCTTTTTTTTCTGCCGAGGCGTGGTCCCGCAGAAAACTGTCGAAGTTCGCGAGCACTGTATCGAGCCAGCCGGCTGGACTGGGGTAGAGCAATATTGACATGAGCGGGCCAGTGGTTGTGCGAGGGGGTATTGTAGTTTTATCGCAGGAT
>JAHEGP010000274.1 GCA_024645065.1 Cellvibrionales bacterium
ATCATGCCCCACACCAGCAGCACCGTCATATTGCTGACAAACACCAGCGCAGAGCCCAGGTCCTTTGCCTGACCGGAAAGCGGGTGGTGTTCGGGGCCAATCCGGTCGACGATGGACTCGATAGCGGTGTTGATCAGCTCGGCAAACACCACCAGGATGCAGCTCAACAGTAACAGCAGAATCTCCACGGTGGTCTGGCCCAGCCAGAAAGCGGTCGGAAAAAGCACCAGGGCCAGCAGCATTTCCTGGCGGAAGGCCTCTTCCTGCTGCCAGGCCGCGCGGAAACCCTTGAAGGAAAATGCCGTGGCGGCGACCAGGCGTTTAATGCCTTTATTGCCGGGCTTGCTCATGTCGGCCTTGTCGGCATGTTTGCGTTCGCCGGCGTTGTCGTCCTTGGGTTGCCTGGGTGAAGTATCCATGGGGTCGGGTCCGCTGTTGCAGCTTGCTGTCGTTGGCGCACAATGTAGCGCCGGGATTGGCTAATCGGGCAAGTATTCTTTAGCTAGTCTGTTTCGTCGCACGCTTGCCGGGCCGCCGCCAGTTGCCGGTTGTGGCAGCTTGTACGGGAATCGCGACTGGCGCACCAGGCCCTGCGACTGTCCCACGCCGTTATCCCACGCAGCTGCCCGTTGGAACATCGCACGCTGTAGAGCGAGTATTTTTTGCCGTCGTCGGTATTGGCATCGCGCTCGAATTGTATCCGGGTTGGGGTGGCTCCGTGCACCCCTGCGGCGCAAAGCGTGCAGAGCAGGATGCCCGGCCACACTGCTGTCGCCGGCCGGGACCAGGATGCCGTGTCGGATGGCAGCCGGCCATCGAGGCATGAGCGGCGCCAGCGAACAGCTGGCCGCTTAATCTTTGGCAAATGTTGGAGGAAAGTTTTCAAACATCTTGCCCAGGGCCTTGCGCAGGTCCTGTTCTTTCTGTGCCGGGCTCGATGACTGGTCCAGCCGGCTGTCCAGGGTGCCGCGCCAGACCAGTTTATTGCTGGAAGCATCGACAATATCCACCACGATATTGCCCTGGGTATAGTAGCTGACCGAGGTCTGGGTACTGCCCACCCCCCAGGGGCCGTAGCCGTAATAGCCCCAGCCGTAGTAATCCCACCCCGGGCCGTAGCCGCCGTAGGTATTGTAGGTATTGATCGACACCCGGTCTTCGGTGATCACCGAATAGTTCACATAGAAGTCCGGGTTGTCGTCCTGGTACAGGCCCCGGGCGGCCAGGGTTTCGTTGATGACCCGCTTGATGCGCGCGGCAAAAATATCACCACCCATGGCATCGAGCGCTGCATTTTCCATGACACCATCCGGGTGCCATTGGTAACTGCGATACTGGCTGAAATCCTGCTCCAGCGCGTAGTCGGCGCTGACATCGATGGTGCTGCAGCCGGTGACGGCCAGCACCATGGACATCAGCACCGATAATAACAGTAGTGGCAGACTCTTCATGCTATCTATCCCTGCTCTCTCACGGCTTTACTGCGGGTTGGGCGGGAATTTTTCAAGGATCTTCGCGATCAGCTCCCGGGTGCCTTTTTCGCGTTGCTCGGGCTTGGCGTTCCTGGGTATGCGGCCCTCGGCGGTGCCGCGCCACACCAGGGTATCGTCGGGCAGAACGATGTCGACAATCAGCTGGCCCTGCTTGTAATTGACCACCTGGGTGGTGGTGGAGCCCATGCCGCCATAACCGTAGTGGCCGTAGTAGCCAAAGCCGGGTGCCATCCCGCTGTAGGTATTGTAGGTGTGGATATCCTGACGGTCCTGGGTCAGCACGTCGTAATTGACCTTGAAGTCCACCGGCCCCTCGTTTTTCAGGACGAAGCCCTTGGCCTGGAGTTCGGCGTCGATATTGTAGCGCACGCGCTTGTCAAAGATATCGCCGCCCAGGTAATCCAGTGATTTCGGGTCGCGCAGGGCAGTGTTGTACCAGCTATACGTCTTGAATGCGCTGAAGTCGATTTCGGGCGTGTAGTCGGAATCCACCGTCACGGGACTGGAGCACCCGGCCAGAAACAGCAATCCAAACAAGGCAGGTAATACGCGTGCAGTGATCATTCACATCTCCATCGTGGTAGCGATTATTGATAGGACAATCATACCTGCTAAGAAGTTGCCGCCCAAATAAATTGCACCGCGCCCTGCGGCATGGGGCAGGCCTTATGGCGGGCCACTGGCGTGGTAAATGGATGACGCGGGAGCTGCTATCGGTTAAGGTTCGCCCTCCTTGCAGCCATTTTCCACCCGACGCCCCAAGATGGACAAATACAGCGATATTCGCCCCTACAACGACAGCGAAGTCAGGCCGGTTCTCGAGCGCTTGCTTTCTCATCCCGAATTTCCGGGAGCGATATGCCGGCTCAAGTTCCCGCACCTCGCCGGCCCGATGGGGTGGCTGCTGGAGCCCCTGGTGGTGATGGCCCTGCGCTGGCAGCTGCGGGGGGTCGATGATGTCCACTCCCTGCAGTTGGTGGTCAAGCGCTACATGGACGCAATGATCGAGCGCAGCACCACCGGTTTCACCGTTTCGGGTATCGAAAGCCTGCAACCGGGCCAGGCGTATCTGTTCATGAGTAACCACCGCGACATCGCCCTGGACCCGGCCTTTATCAATTATTCCCTCTACCGCAACGGCCATGACACGGTGCGGATTGCGATTGGCGACAACCTGTTGACCAAGGATTACGCCTCCGACCTGATGCGGTTGAACAAGAGTTTTATTGTCCAGCGCTCGGCCCGGGGTGCGCGCCAGGTGCTTGCGGCGTACCGCGAACTGTCCAGTTACGTCAGGATGTCGCTGACCGAAGAGCACCAACCGGTATGGATTGCGCAGCGCGAGGGCCGGGCCAAGGACGGTTTCGATGAAACCGATCCAACCATCATCAAGATGCTGGCGATGAGTCAAAACAAGTCCGAGGAAAGCTTCGCGGATTTTATTCGCAGCTTGCGGATTGTGCCGGTGTCGATCTCCTACCAGTACGACCCCCTGGACGAGGCGAAGGCCCTCGAACTGTATACCGTGGAGCAACAGGGAAAATACCAGAAAGGTGAGCAGGAAGACGTCCAGAATATTGCGCGCGGCATCACCGGCATGAAAGGCGATGTCCATGTGGCCTATGGCACCCCCATCGAGCACGACTGCGACGACCCCGCTGCCGTTGCCACCGCCATCGACCAGCAGGTGATTGGCAACTATGTGCTGCACCCGAGCAATTATTTCGCCTACCAACGGCTTTGCGGTGACTTCCCGGAGGGGCTTTGCGGCGGTGCACAACGCCCCTTTGTGGCCAGCGACCACGGCAGTGACGAAGCGGCCTTCAGTGCTCGCCTGGCGGCCATGCCCGCATCCCTGCAACCCTACGTGCTGAAAATGTATGCCAACTGTATCCTGCGCAAGCAGGAAATGGGCATGATCTAGGCATGTTGCTTTACCTCTATACGCAGGACGGCTGCTTTGAACGACGACGATAACTGGCAGGAACAGGCAATGCTTCACCCCCATGGCGGGGGCGCCGGCGGGGCAGTGCAGGCGGTGTGCTACTGCGACAGCACGCTGGAACTGCGGGGCATGATCGACCAGTGCCGGGAGCAATTCGAGGCGGGTTTTGACGATTCGGAAATGGCCACCGGCTCGCAGCCCCTGGCCTTTTGCCGGGAAAACACCGGGCTTCGCGTCGACATCGACAACGGTTTTGAAATTTCCCTCCAGCTGTTCCCTGTCATCTCCGGCCAGGCCTGCGAGGATTCGCCCTTGAGCGCAGCCCTGGTGCTGCTGCAACTGCACGATGATGGCGGCGGGAGTCCCGACCCGACCCGGCTGCTGGAATTACTGGAATGGCTGCTCGAGGACCTGCTGCCCCATGTGGGCCAGGTCGACCTCGAGCAGGTCGCGGAGCGCTTCGCCGGAGGCGAGCGATCGCTGTTGCTGACCGATACCACCGGCCGGTTACTGGACATGCCGCCGGGTATGACGGACTTCGAC
>JAHEGP010000067.1 GCA_024645065.1 Cellvibrionales bacterium
AAGTTCTCAACCCGTCTTTTTATCGCCTGTTGCATGATCGCGATGTTCAACTGCGCAAACGCCGGCATACTGCTGGACAAGTCGATCGTCGAGTTTACCGCCGGCGAGGCACCTCGCAAGGACATTTGGGTTATCAACGATGACACCGAAAACGCGTACGTGAAGATCCAGGTGCTGGCGGTCAGGAATGCCGGCACCGAGCAGGAAACCCGCGAGGAAATCTCCGACCCCGATCTCATCAGTTTCGTTGCGACGCCCTCCAAACTGGTCATTCCCCCCAAGGGTAGAAAGCTGATACGACTGGTTAACCTGGCCACACCGGGTTCCGAGCGCGTCTATCGGATCAACTTCACCCCGATACTGCCGCCGCTGCAGGAAGAGCAAGGCGCCACGGTTCGAGTCGTTATTGCCTACCAGGTCCTCGCATTGATCCACCCGGCGAATCCCCGAGAGCAGCTGGAGATAAAACGCGAAGGTGCTGATCTGAGCTTTCGCAACAAGGGCAACAGTTTCGTACTGCTCGGCGGCGGCACCCAGTGCGACCGGAACGATGCCAATTGCCAGGACTTGCCGGCCCGCCGCTTGTATGCGGGCAACGAGTGGCGGGTCACCCTGCCCTACGCCGATACCCAGGTGAGCTATAGCCTCAGCAACTTCAAGGGCACGCGCGAAGAGACCATTCAGTAGATTATCCCCGCGACTTGGCTTCCCGAAACCCGACTAACGCAGATTCGATGCGAGTGAACTTGCGTTTGCTGCTGCTATGGTGTTCAGCCGTCGCCGCCTCCTTGAACGCCGCTGAGCCCAGCCCCGAAAGTCCCGTCGCAATGCTGGTTACCGACAGGGCAGCCACTGTCACCGAGCCATCAGCTTCTGAAGTGGCTCCCAGACGTCCGGTTCCAGGTAGTGTGCCCGAAGGCTTCGAGGCACTGTTTGAAGAGCAGGAAACCCTGGTGGATGTCTATTTTGCCAATCGATTTCTCAGCGCCGTACCCGCACGCTTTACCCCCGACGAGATTACCCTGTTAGACCCCGCGGCAGTAGTCGACAGGATCCCCGACCTGCTCGATCCCGCCACTGTTCTCGAGCAGCTATCAGAGAAACAAATCAGCAACCAGGAGCTGCGCTGCTATTATCGGGGACAGGAAAAATGTGGCCGTTTGGAGGCCGCTGTGGCAGGCGTTATCTTCAATCCTGACAGCTTTAGAGTCGACCTGTTTATCAATCCCGAACTGCTTGCCGTCGCCAACAGCAATGGCAATAAATACCTGCCGCCGTCCAGCGCAGGGTTTTCCCTGCTGCAAAACTTCAACTTTGCGTTCTCCGGCATTGATGGTGACATTGCCGCAAACTCTAACTTGTACTCGCTCACCTCGATCGCGTACCAACAGAACTCTCTCAAGATGGTATCGAACTATACTGACGGCGAGTTCTTTAACATCCAAACCCTGGCTTACCAACGCGACTGGGACGCCCGACGTCTGCAAGTAGGGTATTTTCTGACAGAAAACCAGGGGCTGCGCTTTTCGCGTGAATACGAGATCTCCGGGGCCCGCTTTGGAACCGCCCTGGATATGCGCGAGGACCTGCGTCAATCCAGCGGGAACGAGATCCAGATTTTCCTCCAAAGCCGGGGCGAGGTCGCAATCTTCAAGGATGGGAGACTGATTTCGAGTCGGATTTACGATGCCGGCAACCAGATACTCGACACCTCCGACTTACCCGGTGGCGCCTACAATGTCGAGATCCGAATCAATGACAGTGGCGGCCAGCGCGTCGAAAGCCAATTCTATGTCAAAAGCAATCGCCTGCCGCCGCTTGACATGCCCCTTTATTTTCTCGAAATGGGTGAGATAACGATTCCCAAAACCCACCGGACACTGCCTGATGGCACCAACCATTACCTGATGCGCGGCGGTATCAACAAGCGCATTTCCGGGTCGAATGCGCTGGTCGGTGGCGTCAGCAGCACCGTGGACGACAGCATGCTGGAACTTGGCTGGTTCGGCATGGGCGAGCTCTACGAGTTATCGCTCAATACTGCCTATGCCAGCGACAGGCGTTTTGGTTTCAACGGCGATTTTCGACTCAATTTCCACCGCAGTTGGCTGGTTGGCAACTACCGCCAGATCTGGGGTGACAGCGAGATCAAGGAAGACACAGCTGACCTGCTGGGTTATGTCAAACGCCAGGCCACCTTCAGTATCAACGTACCCGTTGAAGAATCCCGTTTCCAGTTCAGCGCGCGCTATATTGACGGCCCGGGCCAGGAATCTGTCGACAGCTACAGCGTTGGCTGGGATATGCCAGTATTGCGCAATCGGGATTCCAACCTGCGCCTCAATCTGCAATACACCCACGATAGCGGGCGCGACTTCTTTTTCGCCACCCTGCGCTGGCGCCTGGGCAAAGACCATTGGACTTTTAACGTCGACCCCCAGTACGTTTACGAAAACTCCAATGCAGGTACCGATAGCTACCTGCGCGGTACCGCCAATGCCAATTGGGACAGCCGCGATCGCTGGCAATCAAACCTGCGTACCAACCTGAATGCTTCAAAGGACCAGTTCGGACAGTCTGTAGGAGCCAATATGGACTGGGCAGGCGAGCTCGGCAGGATGCGCTTTGGCGCGGAACACGTCGCCGCCGAGGCAGGCAGCGCAACCGTGTTCAACGGCAATCTTGCAAGCAGCTTTACCACCGCCGATGGTGGCTTCGCCATGGGGGGCGAAAACCAGAATCAAAGCGCTGTGATGATCGATGTCGGCGGCTCCGCTACTGAATTATCGTTTGATGTGCTGGTTAATGGCGGTCGACGCGGAATCGTCAAGGCAGGTAAAAGCTCGCTGGTGACCCTGCGGCCCTTTCAAAGTTATACGGTTCGCCTGCGCCCACGGGGCAGCAGCTTTGTCTATTTCGAGGACAAGGAATATTCGGTCACACTGTATCCCGGGAATGTCGTAAAACTGGATTGGGATGTCGACCAGGTCGATATCATCTTCGGGCGAATCATAGACCAGCGCGGCGAGGCTGTGGCGAACGCCTTGTTGCACGGTGTCGCTGGCCTGGCCACTACCGATGACGGTGGTATCTTTCAGGCCGAGTTGGTGCAGGGACAGCGCAGCATCCAGGCCCAGACACTTGACGCCACTTGCCACATCCAGATTCCCGACTATGAGCCCGTCAACGGGGTCGCCTCAGTGGGCATACTGCGTTGCAGCAGCGAGGAAGCCCTCCCACAAGGGCATAGGCATTCCCGCTAGCGAGTGGGGCCGCTGTCAGTTTACGACCAACACATCCGCATGGGTGTTATCCAGCAATTTCTCTGAGGTGTTGCCAAACAACTTACCCCTGATCCCACTGCGCCCCACCGTGCCCATGACCACCAGATCCACACCGATGGCTTCGACCAGGCCAGAGATGACTTCAGCTGCCGCACCGGCCTCAACATGAACCTGCTCGATGGGCACCCCGCAACGCAGCGCCAATTCTTCCGCGTTGGGCCGTTCATAGTTACTCCTGAAGGCATTGACGAAGTGAAGCTCGCTCCCGGTCGCTTCAACCAGGCCCCGCGCAACGCTGATGATCTGGTTGTTCAACCATACATGCGCGCCATCGCCTGCATTAATGTTGACCGCCGCCAATATGCGATGGTGCTGCCAGGAAGTATACTCCCTGGCCAATAGCACCGGGCAGGGGGAGTTGCGCAAAAGCTCCCAGTCGGACGTCAATCGCAACTGACGCTGCAATTCGCTGTGATCAAAGCTGTATTTAACCAGCATGTTGGCGCTGCAGCGAGCTGCGGCGGCAACGGCAGCACTGCGCCAGTCGCGGCCGGCCTCGATCTCGCTGCTTGCACTGACGCCCTTCTCGCGCGCCAGCACCAGCAGCTCGGTGCAAAGCTGTTCCAGGGGTTCCAGCAGAATTCTGTCCGCCGCGACCCTGGAGCTTTCCTCCTGCAGTTCGGCACAAGCAAAAAGGTGCAGCTTGGCGCCGGTTGCGTGCGCAAGCTGCAAGGCGCGCTCGAAAGCCACCTGTCGACTGAGTGTGGGGTCGACAAGTGCCATGATTCTGTGGACTTGCATCAATCGCCTCCTTCCTGAGAGCTAGGTTGCTGGCGTTATACCATAGCGCCAACGATTGACAACCGAACTATTTGCCATGCGAAAGCTGACATATAGCGCACTGGTAAACAGGCAAATGGCCCCGACCTGGTGCGCCGCCGCCAGGGGTACAGGCACCAAATACAACAAAGTGCTAATGCCAAGGCTTACCTGCAGCGCCAGGATCCCGACCATCAGCAAGACCCCGATGCGCAAGCCGCCCGCGACCCCCGAGCGAAGCGTCATCCACGCAAATACCAAGATCAGTCCGCTCAGGAAATAGGCGAGCATGCGGTGATTGAACTGGATTGTGCCGATATCCTCCAGAGCCGCCAGCCAAAAAGGTTGGCTACCATACAGACCAGGCGGTAAAAACGACTGCCCCATCAATGGCCAATTGTTATAAGCGAGCCCGGCATGGGTGCCAGCCACCAGGCCACCGGACAGTATCATCACAAACAACAGGCCTGTAATGGCATAGGAAAAGCGCCTTAAACCCGGGCGCTGAGCGACCTCTGCGCTGCCAGGTCGTTGCAGCAGACCCCAAGCCAACCATAGCATGTAGGCGTATATCAAAACCGCAGTGCCCAGGTGTGCCGTCAGCCGATATTGGCTGACGTGGGGCCTGTCCACCAGGCCACTTTTCACCATAAACCATCCTAACAGGCCCTGAAACGCGCCCATCATGAAAAGCAACAGCAATTTGGGCGTCAGCTGCGCAGGGAGGCGCCGGGTAAAGTAGAAAAACAGGAATGGAACCAGAAACAGCAAACCAATCAAACGGCCCAGCAGTCGGTGGGCGTACTCAAAATAGTAAATCGACTTGAACTCTTCCAGCGACATGCCCCGATTGATCTTCTGGTATTCAGGAAATTGTTGATACTTGATGAAATTTTGCTGCCAACTTTCATCGCTCAGCGGCGGGATAGCTCCCATCAGAGGCTTCCACTCCACCATGGAAAGGCCGGAGTCGGTCAGGCGAGTGACGCCCCCGAGCAGTATCATCCCGAGGATGACAGCTGCGCAAAACATCAGCCAGCTCGCTATTTGCCTGTGGTAGGTCTTGTGGTCTGCATTTGCCATATTGCCAAAAGTTTCCTCTGTTCAATGCGCTAATCGTGTTTTCGGTTCGTCCAGCAAGCGGGTAGTCGCCACTTTTGATGATGCTTGTCCCGCCCGCCGCACCACGACTACAATAGTCGTTTCGGACCTGGTGTTCACCGGCTTGCCCGGACCAAACAACTCGACAGGACCCCCAGCTGTGAAAACGAACCGATCCGGCACCCTGGTTTACTCTACTGGCCTCGGTCGCATCTGCCCGGAGTGCCGCCAACAGGCTTCCCGCTGCCAGTGCTCACAAAAACCGCAGCTGCCCCGCGGCGATGGCATCGTTCGCATCTCCCGCGAAACCAAGGGGCGCAAGGGCAAGGGTGTCACACTGGTCAGCGGAGTGCCTCTGGCAGCTCCTGAACTCAAGGCCTACGCCGCGAACCTGAAAAAACTCTGCGGCAGCGGCGGCGCCATCAAAAACGGGGTTATCGAGGTCCAGGGCGACCATCGCGACCGTCTATTCGCCGAACTGCAAAAGCAGGGTTGGACGGTCAAACTCAGCGGCGGATGAGCCGCGCTGTCACCTGCGCGACCGGTTCCGCGAGCCCGCTCTTTGCCCGTTACGCCGCTTGCGAACGCCGCCTTTCCCTCGACCTTTTGCAGCCTGATCCTTGCTTGCCGGGATTTTTGCCAGTCCGTGATAGCTTTCGTTGACACCCTGCGCCACAAGACCGAGGTCAGGGAGCAGGTCGTAGTCACCATTGAAAGCCCAATGCACCTTGCCGTTGTAACTCGTCAGTAACGTAGCCAGACCGGTCCCGGCCATTAGCGGCAGGTGAGTATAGATCTCGGCTTTTTCTGCCCCCATGGAATACATTTGCCGGGACGCATGGGCGACGCCTGTCATCAGCGAGTTGGCACAGGAACTCTTTCCAGTGGTAAACAGCGACAGCAGTCCAGCTGGAACTCGCGCCGCGACGTCTACCAGCAGATCCGGCGTTGCGCCTGATTGCCCACTCAGACGCTCTACCTCAGCGGCTATACGCTTGATTCTGGCCAGGGGATCAGACTCGCCCACAGGCAGCGGTAACACCCAGGTTATGATCCCGTCAGTGGCAGCCGACCGGGTATGTGCGAGGCCGGTTACCGGTACAGCCAGATTGAACTCACTATTCTTCAGGTCGAACTGTCGCTCAGCGAACAGTTTGTGGATACCCCCCGCCAACAGGCTGAGCAATACGGTAGTTAGCGTGTAGCCCCCCTCTTGACTGAAGTCCAGCAAAGGCTGCATGGGCAAGCGGAGCCACTCAACCCGACGGTGAGTCGATAACTCCCCGTTGACGGGCGTATCCGGGGGGCGACGAATCATGGAACTCAGCGAACTTCTCACGGCACCCAGACGCTTTTCCAACTCCCCTATCCCCTCCCTGGGGCGCCGCAACAACTCGCCTGCGTTACGCAAGGCATCAATCGGCTGGGAATACCTGCGATTCCACTCATCCCACAACAACGAAACCTCGGACGGAGGCTTGCCCGGCGCAAAGGGAGGGGCCTGGGGCAGGGTCTGCTCAGGCGTGGGTGACATCAGCACATGATTGATGATGAGTCCGTCGAGGCTTGACAGCATGCAGTGATGGATTTTACTGATGATGGCATACTGGCGCCCCGGCAGACCCTCGACCAGCCAAAGCTCCCACAGAGGCCGCTCCCGGTCCAGGGCGCGCTCCAGGATTCGAGATGTCAGGTTTTTTAGCTGCTCGGTCGAACCAGGCCGCGGCACGGCGGTGTGGCGAATATGATATTCCAGATTAAAAGAGGTATCGTCGATCCATACCGGGATATCGGCGTAGGATATCCATTTCAATTTTTTTCGGTAACGCGGTACTCGGTGCAAAATCGCAGCCACATGTTTTCGGAAGGCATCAATATTGACGCCTCCGTCCTCACCTAGCAGTGGACCGTTGCAGTAAATTTCCGTCGACACGATATGCATCGGCGTAGTGGGCGACTCCAGCACCAATAACTGCAAGTCCTGTGCCGAGAGCCTTTCGTAATTTGCAGCTGCCATATTACCCCCAGGGGCCGGGTATTCGAGTCAACAGGCGCCCTGTCATGTGGTCCTGGATACCCTGCGAGCGTTTCCGCTGAGTCGTCACCCGGTAACGCCGGGATCTTTCCGAAAACCGTTCGTTTCAGCGCCGCGATTATCCCTGAATATCCCCGGGGTGAAAAGCACCGCGGCCTCATCTATTCATCCAGGGCCGGAAGATCGGCAACCGCCCCAGGCCACACTATGTCGCGTCAGGCCCCGGGCTATGGTAGTGTAACGATTCCATGACTGCGCGATTTACAGCCATCCAGGTGCCTGGTTGTGTTGCCACAACGGGCCGTTTGCCTGGGTTAGCCCAGAGCAAACTCGCCGCCGGGCTAATCCAGCAAGAAACAACTTTGTAGAGTTTTAGACTAAATATGGCCCTGCTCTCTATTATCACCCGGCACAGAAGTTATATGCGTGCGTTTTCGCTCGCCACTCCCTATCTGAAAAACCCGAGTCGACTCAGCGGCTTGCTCGACAAGGCGCAGGCCAAGGCTGATGACGGCTCCTATGTCTATGTCAGCGCCCTGAGAAATGCCCTCACCCTGCCGCTACGAATGCTGCGGGCTTATATCTCCGGAGAATACCGCCGCCTGCCCTGGCGCTCCTTGACGATGCTGACAGCGGCAGTCATCTATTTTCTGCTGCCCTTCGATTTTATCACCGACCTGCTGCCGTTGATCGGGCTCATGGACGACATTGGCGTATTGGCCTGGACACTGAGGCAGTTAAAGCAGGACGTGGATCGGTTTGAAGCCTGGGAAAGTTCTGTTGCAGCAGGCAAAGCGCGGGGTCCAGACGCAGGCGCAGCAATTGCAGTGCCCGTCGAGATAGCTCCCGCCGTCCCGGACACAGCGGTGACAAGGGCCGTCGACTAGTGCCCCCACTCCCCCGCAAGCTCGACAGCATTGAAATTAGCGGCAGCAGTTGCGCCAGGCTGGCGGGCTACGCCAGCGGCAGTGGACCGAATCTGCTCTGGTGCCACTCCCTGCTCGGTAGCATGGCACAGGAAGATGCCGTCGGCTGGATGGACTGGCCAGGCATGACGGCGCTCGCGAGAGTCATCCGCTTCGACGCGCGCGGGCATGGGGAGTCTTGTTCAACATCTCATGAGACGGATTACAGATGGCCAGACATGGCCCAAAACATGTGGCAGGTTGCAGACTTTTACGGCGCTGATCTCACTTTTC
Organism: Cellvibrionales bacterium; assembly: GCA_024645065.1. Classification (GTDB taxonomy): domain Bacteria; phylum Pseudomonadota; class Gammaproteobacteria; order Pseudomonadales; family JAHEGP01; genus JAHEGP01. The sequence continues at coordinate 8,439 of JAHEGP010000067.1, forward strand.
TCGGGGGCGCATCGATGGGCTGTGCAACAGCATTGCACGCGGCCTGCCAGCAGCCCGAGCGAGTCCTGGGGCTGTTGCTGATGATTCCGCCGACGGGCTGGGCAGAGCGCAAACGCATTACGCGTAATTATCGTCGGGCAGCGTCATTTTTGACACTGACGGGGGGCATCCCTCTTAAACTGCTTGGCTGGCTGCCGTTGCCCAGGGGCAAAGGCGATTTCACGCGCACCCTGCGACGTGAAACCGCGGTCCTGCTTGGCAGGGCCAATAGCAAAGGTATAGTGGCAGCCCTACGTGGTGCCGCCCTGTCGGATTTGCCCAGCCCCGATCAGCTGCGGCAATTAACGATGCCCACCGTTATCCTGGCCTGGAGGGACGACCCGGTCCACCCACTATCGACAGCCCGCTTACTGGTCGATACCCTGCCCAACGCCGAGTTGATCATTGCCGACGATGGCAACGACCCCTGGCGCTGGGGCGCTCAGCTGCAGCACTTTATCAAGGCCAACAGCGCCGGCACAGCGGCCGCTTAAACCAACGAAATTGGATGGTAAGATATCGGGCTGTCCCCTATTATCCCGCCGACGTGTCCCAGGGGGCCGGGCAGAGCTTCCCCGCCGCTGGCCGGGCAGGTCGACAAATTCGATCGCAAACCAAAAATGGCGTTATCTTCTTCAAAATATGCGTTTAGTGGGCTATAAAATATAGTGAAGCATTACTCATCAGCCTGGCGGCCAGATCGTTCGCACCCTGTCCTACACCGAACCGGCAACAGAGCTCGACGTCAGGCTTCAAGCAGGGCGTGCAGTCGGCTGGTCCTGCAGACGATTGACCACAGTGGCATGCGCCTGCTGTAGGACAGTTTCCACCAGCTCCCGGACACAAAGGATTTCAGGAGGCGCCGCAACATCCGCGAATATAGTGAGTTAGCAGCCGGCTCGGTCAACGAGCTTTTCGAGCTCCAGTCTGAGCGCACGCCAGACGCCATAGCCGTTCGCTTCGAAGAACGCAGCTTAAGTTATCGCCAGCTCGAGCAGCAGGCAAATGCCCTGGCCTGGCTGCTGCGGCAGCATGGGGCCAGCACGGGTGACCGGATCGGAATCTGTGTCGAGCGGGGCATCGAGCTGGGTATCGCTGTGCTGGGTGTGCTCAAGGCTGGCGCAGGCTACGTGCCGCTTGATCCGGCCTATCCGCGGCAGCGCCTCAATATGATGGTGGGCGACAGCGGTGCACAAATTTTGCTGGTTTCGAGTGAGCACCGGGATCTTTTCGCAAAGGGTCCTGTGGTACTGGAAATGGAAACTCTGGCGGCCGACCTGGCTCAGCATCCGCAGACTCCAGACCCGATCACCCCTGACCCAGGGCAGCTCGCGTACCTGATTTACACCTCCGGCTCCACCGGGACCCCCAAAGGTGTCGCAATGCCCCATCGCGCCCTGGGCAACCTGATTCGCTGGCAGTTGCAACACCAGGACCTGAGCCAGCCTGCGAAGACGGTTCAATTTACCCCGCTTGGCTTCGATGTGCATTTCCAGGAATTTTTTGGCACCTGGGCCAGCGGCGGCACTTTGTATTTCATCGCCGACGATATCCGCCGGGACCCGGTCAAGTTGCTGGCTTTTATCAACACCCATGGCATCGAGCGCCTCTACCTGCCTTTTGTGGCTCTGCAACAGTTACTGGAAGTTGCAGTGAATTATGGCCCAATGCCGACCTCGCTCCAGCATATCGTCACGGCTGGGGAGCAACTACAGATTAATCACCCCGTCGCTGAGTTTTTCCGGCGCTTGCCCCAATGTCGACTGCATAATCATTATGGGCCCTCGGAAACCCATGTGGTGACAGCCTGTACCCTGCCGCAGAATGCCGATAACTGGCCGCTACTGCCGCCAATTGGCAAGCCAATAAGCAACACACGGATAGTGTTGCTCGATTCCGAACTGCAACCGGTTGCCAACGGTGACAGCGGCGAGCTATGTATCAGCGGCGACTGCCTGGCCGATGGTTATTGGCAGCGCGAAGAGTTGACCGCCCAACGCTTCATCGCTCATCCGCTGGCTGCGGGCGGCAGATTGTATCGTAGCGGCGATCTCGCCCGAATGGACGAATCCGGAGAACTGCATTACCTTGGGCGGCTGGACGGCCAGGTCAAGATCCGCGGTCACCGGGTGGAAACCGGTGAAATCGAGAGCCACCTGCGACAACATCCCGAAGTCAGAGACTGCGCCGTTATCGCCAGTAACGACAGCGGCGGCGATCGTAAGCTGTTTGCCTATCTGGTACTGGACGCCATTCCGGCGCGGCGCACTGACAAACTCGAGCGTGAGCAATTGGAGCAATGGCAGGATGTCTGGGACGGCACCTACCAACAGGCTATGGCAGGCACCGACGACCGCTTTGACACCAGCGGATGGAACAGCAGCTACACCGGCCGCCCGCTAGCTGAAGACGAAATGCGCCAGTGGGTCGATGGCACGGTTGCACGCATACTGGAGCACAAACCCCAACGGGTACTTGAAATTGGCGCAGGTACGGGATTGATTCTATTTGCCGTCGCACCGCACTGCGACTACTACCATGCCACCGATTATTCCCCGGTCTCCGTTGCAAGCCTGCAGACCCGGCTGCGCGTCGCAAACGACCTTGGCGGCAAGACCCGTGCCAGCGTGCTAGCGGCCGACCAACTCCAACAGCTGCGCGGCCAAGGCTACGACACCATTGTCCTGAACTCTGTAACCCAGCATTTCGTCAGCGTAGATTATCTGCTAACGGTCATCAGACAGGCAGTCGAGCTGCTCGGTAAAAGCGGCAGGATTTTTGTCGGTGACGTTACTAATCGGAGCACACGTCGTCTGTTCTATAACACGGTAGAGTGCTTCAAAGCGAGTTCCGATGACAGCCTCGATAGTCTGCGAGCCAGGGTTGAACTGCGACTCGGGGAAGAGCAGGAGCTGGTCATCGACCCCAAGCTGTTTTACCGCCTGGCGGAGGAAATCGATGGTATTCGCGCGGTTTCCGTGCAGCTCAAGCCGGGACGCTACGACAATGAATTGTCGCAATACCGCTATGACGTTTTACTCGAGCTAGGTAGCGAGCCCCGATTAGCGCATTCTCCTGAACGCTGGCTGCGGTGGCAGCCCGGCCTCGATGTTGCCGAAATCCTGCGGCAACTGCAATCCGGTGATGGTGTTATCGCTGTGCGGTCGGTACCGAACGCACGTCTGCAATTCGCCGGCGCATTGGCCAGCTCCCTGACAGATAACGAACAAGAGACAGTCGCGGAACTTCGACGATCCGCCGGTGCATTGGCCAAAAATGCCCCTGCTATGCATCCCGACGATTTTTTTGAATTGCAGCGTCATCGCTGCAAGGTTCAGATACTGCCATCCGATGATCCAGCGTGTTTTGATGTGATGATCAGCGCCGAGAGTGATGGCAACTTCTACCGACCCGAGTTAGACCAGACAATCCCGCTGCGATACCTGGCCAGCCAGCCCCTTAATGTCGCCGCGATGGCGCCTGTAGTGCAGGAATTACGGGCCGAGCTTTCGAACTCCTTGCCCGATTACATGCACCCGGCTAAATACCTGCTGTTACAGAGCCTGCCATTGACGCCCAGTGGCAAGCTGGATCGCCGCTCGCTCCCCAAACCGTCTACCCGGCGACCGCTGCTGGAGCAGGAATTTATAGCACCCGGTAGCGAACTGGAGACTTCCCTGGCGTCGATCTGGGCCGACTTGCTGGAACTGGACGAAGTAGGGATTAATGACAATTTTTTCGAGCTGGGCGGAAACTCGATTCTCAGTCTGCGGCTCGGACTTGAGATTCGCCGCCGGATGGGACGGGAAGTCCCGGTAGTAATCCTTTTTCAATACCCCACCGTAGCCACCCTCGCCTCGTACCTGGCTAAACCTGACAGCCTGGTGCCGTCACCCAAAGCGGCGCTAAAGGAACGGGCTGGCAAACAGAAGCAAGCGTTTGCCCGCGGCAAACGCTTGTCCAAGGTAACTAACCGATGAACGAAACTGACAATCAATCTGAGCAAGACGCCGTCGCGATTATAGGGATGTCCTGTCGTTTTCCGGGCGCCGAGTCGGTGGAGGAATTCTGGGAGAACCTGGTTGCGGGCAAGGAATCGATCAGCGTCTTCAGCGATGAGGAACTGCTCGCCGCGGGAATCGCGCCGGAAAAAGTGGCAGACCCCAATTACGTCAAGGCTCGAGGCCTCATCAAAAACCCGGAAATGTTTGACGCCGCTTTTTTCGGCATCAGTCCAAGGGAAGCAGAATTGATGGACCCGCAGCAGCGGCTTTTTCTGGAAAGCTGCTGGCACGCCCTGGAATCCGCCGGTTATGCGCCCTCCTCGGTTGCCGGCAGCGTTGGGGTGTGGGGCGGCATGAGCACAGGTATGAACAACAATACCTACTTGCTGTCCAACCTGCATTCTTCGCCGGGCCTGCTCGATTCCTCCGACCTGCTGCCGGCCATGCTCGGCAACGAGAATGATTACCTCACTACCCGGGTGTCCTACAAACTCAACCTGCGTGGTCCCAGCGTCAATGTACAGTCCGCTTGCTCCACATCGCTGGTTGCAGCCGCACAGGCCTTCCAGAGCCTGATGACGTATGGCTGCGATGTGGCATTGGCCGGCGGAGTATCGGTTTCCTTTCCGCAAAAGGATGGCTATCTGCACCAGGAAGGCGATATCGGCTCCCCCGATGGCCACTGCCGCCCCTTTGATGCAAAGGCCCAGGGTACAGTGTTCAGCAATGGCGTCGGGGTGGTCGTGCTCAAGAGGCTGGAAGATGCAATTGCCGACGACGATACCATCTATGCGGTTATTCGCGGCGCGGCTATCAATAATGACGGTTCCTCTAAGGTCAGTTTCGCGGCTCCCAGTGTAGACGGACAGGCAGAGGTCATCGCCATGGCCCAGGCGATAGCGGGTGTTGAGCCAGAGTCAATCAGCTACGTCGAAACACACGGTACCGGTACCGCCCTGGGAGATCCTATTGAGGTCGCCGGTCTGACGCAGGCTTTTGGCCGCGATCCCCAGCACACGGCATATT
>JAHEGP010000275.1 GCA_024645065.1 Cellvibrionales bacterium
CATGAGTTTCTGCGGCAGGTTAGAGGGCCCGCCCGGCGCCGAAGCCGGGGAGTTGTCCCGCTATGCCAAGCTGGCAACTGACGGATCAAGTTGCAGCTCTACCAGCAGATCCTTGGCGTCCACCTGGGCACCGGGTTGAACATGCAATTTATCGACTTTGCCCGGTTTGTCGGCGTACAGGCCTGTCTCCATCTTCATCGCCTCAAGTGTCGCCAGCAGGTCACCCACCTTCACCACCTGGCCCTCGGTGACGGCCACGCTGGAAATTACCCCCGGCATGGGAGCAGCCACATGGGCCGGGTTGCCGGCTTCGGCCAGCGGGCGTTTGGGCATCACGCTTTGCACCTTGCGATCGGCCACACGAATGGTGCGCGGTTGACCATTGAGCTCGAAAAATACCCTGGCCTCACCGTCCTCGTGGGTATCGCCGACCGCCTGCAGGCGAATCTCGAGGGTTTTACCCGGGTCAATCTCCACCGATATCTCGTCCCCGGGAGCCATGCCATAGAAAAATACCGGCGTCGGCAGGGTTCGCACCGGCCCATATTGCTGGTGCCGACCCATGTAATCCAGAAACACCTTGGGATACATCAGATAACTGCAGAGGTCTTCGTTATCGATGTCGACACCCGGGAGCTTCTCCTTCAGTTCAGCTTGCAGTGCGTTGATATCCGCCGCGGGCATCACCGCGCCCGGTCGCTGTACCAGGGGCTCGGCGCCCTTGAGTACCTTTGCCTGTAGTGCCGGCGGCCACCCTCCGGGGGGCTGGCCCAGGTTGCCCATCATCATATCCTCGACACTCTTGGGAAATGACACATCGAAAGCCGGATCTTCCACCTGGGCCCGCGTCAAGCCCTGTGCCACCATCATCAGGGCCATATCGCCCACCACCTTGGAGGACGGAGTCACCTTGACGATATCGCCGAACATCTGGTTCACTTCAGCATAGGCGTGGGCCACCTCGTGCCAACGCTCCTCAAGTCCCATCGATCGGGCCTGGGCCTTGAGGTTGGTAAACTGGCCACCCGGCATTTCGTGCAAATACACCTCCGAAGCCGGCGCCATCAGGCCGCTCTCGAAAGCGGTGTATTGGGTACGCACCAATTCCCAGTATTCGGACAATCGCCGGATAGCCTCGATATCCAGGCCCGTATCGCGCTCCGTGTGGCGCAGCGCCTCCACAATGGAACCCAGGCAAGGTTGGGAGGTACCGCCCGAAAAGGCATCCATGGCGGCATCCACCGCATCCACCCCCGCGTCTGCCGCCGCCAGAATAGTCGCCGCCGCGATCCCGCTGGTGTCATGGGTGTGCAGGTGAATGGGCAAGCCCACTTCCTGCTTGAGGGCGGTAACCAGTGCTTTCGCCGCCGGCGGCTTCAGCAGTCCCGCCATATCCTTGATACCCAGTACGTGCACACCGGCCTCACGCAGCTGCTTGCCCATCGAGACATAGTATTTGAGGTCATACTTGGCCCGCAGCGGATCGAAGAGGTCGCCGGTATAGCAAATCGCTCCCTCGCAGATCGTGCCACTGGCCACCACGGCGTCGATTGCAACCCGCATGTTTTCAACCCAGTTGAGGCTGTCAAACACCCGAAACACATCAACCCCGGAGCTGGCGGCCTGGGCCACAAAGGCTTCCACGACGTTATCGGGATAGTTGGTGTAGCCCACGCCATTGGAGCCCCGTAGCAGCATCTGCAACATGACATTGGGCAGCGCCGCTCGCAGATCGCGCAAACGCTGCCAGGGGCACTCCTGCAGAAAGCGGTAGGCCACATCGAAGGTCGCCCCGCCCCAGCACTCCAGGCTAAACATCTGCGGCAACTGTCTGGCGTAGGCTGGTGCCGCTCCAATCATGTCGAAGGAACGCATTCGGGTAGCGAGCAGGCTCTGGTGGCCATCCCGCATGGTGGTGTCGGTAACCAGCACCCGCTGCTCGGCCAGCATCCAATCTGCCACACCCTTCGCACCCTTCTCCAGCAGCAATTGCCGCGTTCCAGCCGGTGGCATTTCACTATTGGGTGCGGCGGCCAGGGGCTTGCGCGCCTCCGCCGGTGGTTGCGCACGACCTGCTGTCTCGGGATGCCCATTCACCGTTATGTCGGCGATATAGCCCAGAATCCTGGTCGCGCGGTCCTTTCGCCTGGGAAATGCAAACAGCTCGGGAGTCTTGTCGATAAAGGTGGTCGTGTAGTCGTTGCTCAGGAATGTGGGGTGCTTCAGCAGATTCTCAACAAAAGCGATATTGGTAGATACACCGCGAATACGAAACTCTCGCAGCGCCCGGTCCATGCGAGCAATGGCCATTTCCGGCGTCGGCGCCCAGGCCGTTACCTTCTCCAGCATGCTGTCGTAAAAGCGTGTGATCACCGCCCCGGAATAGGCGGTACCGCCATCCAGGCGAATGCCCATTCCGGTAGCTGCGCGATAGGCCGTGATGCGGCCATAATCCGGGACGAAATTGTTCTGCGGGTCCTCGGTCGTAATGCGGCACTGCAGCGCATGGCCGTTGAGCTCCACCGCCGACTGGTTTGCCGCGCCGGTTGCCGCGGCAACTGTCGCGCCCTCCGCCAGCAGGATCTGGGCGCGCACGATATCGATTCCGGTAACCTCTTCGGTAACGGTGTGTTCCACCTGTACCCGCGGATTGACCTCTATGAAATAAAACTCGCCCGAGTCACGGTCCATCAGGAACTCGACAGTTCCGGCACAGCGGTAGTTGGCGGCGTGGCAGATTTTCAGTGCCTGCGCGCACACAGACTCTCGCTGCTGCTGGCTCAGGTAGGGGGCCGGCGCGCGCTCCACCACTTTTTGGTTGCGCCGTTGCACCGAGCAGTCACGCTCCCACAAATGGTAGAGATCACCATACTGGTCGCCCAGCACCTGCACTTCGACATGCCGTGCATTGAGAATCATTTTCTCCAGGTAGCCTTCGCCATTACCAAAGGCATTGAGCGCTTCGCGCCGGCCCTCCAGGACTTTTTCCTCAAGCTCTTCGGGGACCATTATCGGGCGCATTCCTCGCCCACCGCCACCCCAGGAGGCCTTGAGCATGAACGGGTAGCCGACGGCGTCGGCCATACGCCGCACCTCGTCCATGTCGTCTGGCAGAACGCCGGTCGCGGGGATGACCGGAACATCCGCGTCGATTGCCACGCGCCGGGCACTGGCCTTGTCTCCCAGCATGCGCATGGTGGCTGCGCTCGGGCCAATAAAAATGATGCCTGCTGCTTCACAGGCATCGACCAGTTCCGGATTCTCGGAAAGCAGGCCGTAGCCCGGATGTATTGCGTCCGCACCGCACATTTTCGCCACCCGGATAATCTCCGGGATCGAAAGATAAGCCGCCACCGGACCGAGGTCCGCACCGATGCGGTAGGCCTCGTCAGCCTTGAAGCGGTGCAGCCCCAATTTGTCTTCCTCGGCAAAAACGGCGACGGTGCGCTTACCCATTTCGTTGGCTGCCCGCATGATGCGGATGGCAATTTCGCCTCGATTGGCAATGAGAATTTTTTCGATGGTCTTCATTATTATGGTCTCCCCTGCATAGGACTCTCGGATCCAAAGTGGACTCAAGCCTACCATGAAGAGTCGACTTTTACTCGAAACTACAAGGCTCGAAACTACAAGGCTCGAAACTACAAGGCTCGAAACTACAAGGCCAACATGCGGGTATCGGGCTTGAATTATCCCATTGCCCTGGCGTGTCCAGCAGTCGTCGTGACGCTTGCTGCAGGGATAATCGCGATGGCTGCGCGGGGCATGCCGATGCTAAGGTCATGGTAGCGTGCTAACCGGAAGAAAAACCTGCCCCGGATCCGGGCGCTGACGTATCTGAATTAGTGGGCAATAGCCAACTGAAACAGTTCAGGCAGGGGTAAAGCCCTGCCAGGCCTGCTCGATTGGATGAACTGAAGCGCTGAGTAAATCGTTGGCTAGCTTCGGAAG